>NZ_JABWRW010000010.1:0-187053 GCF_014269095.1 Pseudomonas sp. SWRI50
CCGCCCACCTCCCCCATGCTGCCGCCCTGGAAGCCACCCTCGATAGCGGCGACCACCGTGTTGCGGCCATTCAGCCGGCCTTTGGCGATGACCACGCCATCATCGGCCTGGGGCACGATGCCCTGGCGCGGCAGCCAAGGTGACATGAGCCGGTCGAAGGGGCCCAGCAGCTCGCGGAACGTGCCCGGGTCAAGCAGTGCCCGGGCGCGCTGGCGGGCGCCCATTTCGACGAGGCTGCGGCTGTGCAGCAAACGCTCGGTGTCAGTCATGGGCGATCTCCTCGAAACCTTGCTCCAGGCGCAGGCGCACCACGCCTGGGGTGGCGCCAAAATCATGGATGTCGATGTTCACCGCTGGCCATTGGCGGCCTTCGAACAGGCGCTGGAACAGTTGCGTCCAGCGCGCGCCGCTGCCGTTGACCGACGTCACGACCTGGATCTGCAGGCTGCCGGCGATGCCGGGTTCGATCAGTACTTCCAGGTCGCCGGAGCTGACGCAGCCGACCACGGTGCGCCCGCGCCCTGGTTCGGCGGCGGGGAATTGAAAGGTCAGGGTTTCCATGTCACAGGCTCCCGGCTTTGTCGAGGAACAGGCAGGCCGCCAACAGATCGGCAGCGCCACCCGGAGAGGCATTCAGTTGCAGCAAGTGTTCATCCAAAAGGCGCAGTTGCCGCCGCCCGTCCAGCGTGGCGCTGCCACCGGCGTCGAGGACGGCGCGGGCACCCTGCTGGACCGTGGCCAGCCCTTGTGGCCCGGCGCGCCAAAGCACACAGGTGTCGGCCAGCGCCGCCATGATCGCCAGCAAGGCATCGAGCCGCGCGTGGGTTTCGCTGGCACCTAAGGCACGGCTGCGCTGGAGCTGTGGCAGGCCATGCGCGATAACCGCTGGGAAACCCAATTGCGCCTGTTCACGGGCTCCGCCGCTGCCATAACGGCGCCTTACGTGGGCACCATGGCTGTCTTCCGATGTTGCGCCCGGGTCGTCGATCAGCGCGATGCGCCCGGCGCGGGCCGCCACTGCGCACGGGTCAGCGTGGGGACCCAGGGCACAGGCCGCCACCAGCAGCCCCAGAGCCCAGATCGCGCCTCGGTGGGTATTCACCCCGCCGGTGGTCGCCAGCATCGCGACCTCGCCTTCGCGGCCAATGCGGCCTAGCGCAGTGCGCAAGGGCTGGCCGACGCCGCCAATGGCCTCGGCCGCTTCGGCCATCTGCCGCAGGCACGGCCACAGGGCCAGCGCCGACGCATGCATCAACGCTAGCGTCATGTCGGTGTGCGCACCGTTGCTGCGGCGGTCTACCAGGCCCGGTTTGGGCGACAGATCGACTTCGTCGATCAGGGCTTCTACTGCCAAATCCGCCAGGTGATCGGCCAGAGGGATTTTGGTTGTCTGTTCAGCCCTCTTCGCGGGCAAGCCCGCTCCCACAGAGCCCCCACGGGCTTTAAGGCCCGTTACATACCGGTAGGAGCGAGCTTGCTCGCGAAGCAGCCCATGCGATTGCAGGTCGAGTACTTTCATCACCAGCTCCTGAACCGTGCGGGTGGGTTGTACAGGCCACCGGACCATTCCACCAGGTCGGCGATGCTGCGCGCAGCCAGCAGCTCACGGCTGGCATCGGTACGGCGGATGCCCAAGTCCTCGGGCAACGCCACCAGGCCCTGCTGGCGCAGGCGCTGGGTGTCTTTGGGGTCATGCCGCAGGCCAATGGCGGTGACACCGGCCACGGCTGCAATCATCTGCTGGCGTTCCTCAAGGCTGCGCGCTTTGTACAGGTAGGCGATGCCTTCTTCGGTGAGTAAGTGGGTAACGTCGTCGCCGTAGATCATCACCGGTGCCAGCGGCATGCCGGCTTTTTTCGCCACTTCGACCGCATCGAGGGTTTCGACGAAGGTGGGCTTGCCGCCTTCCTGGTAGGTCTCGACCATCTGCACCACCAGCTTGCGGCCGCGCTCGAGCATCGTTTCGGGCACGGTCATGTCGAGCCAGGCTGGTGTCGCGTGGCGGCGCCCACGGGGGTCGTGGCCCATGTTCGGCGCACCGCCAAAGCCCGCCAGGCGGCCGCGGGTCACGGTCGAAGAATGGCCGTCGCCATCCACCTGCAACGTGGCACCAATAAACAGGTCGACGGCGTACTGCCCCGCCAACTGACACATCATGCGGTTGGAGCGCAGCGAGCCGTCGCGGCCGGTGAAAAACACGTCCGGGCGCTGGGCGATGTAGTCCTCCATGCCCAGTTCAGTACCAAAACAATGCACGCTCTCGACCCAACCCGTTTCGATAGCGGGAATCAGCGTGGGGTGGGGGTTGAGCGTCCAGTTGCGGCAAATTTTGCCTTTCAGGCCAAGGGATTCGCCATAGGTCGGCAAGATCAGCTCGATGGCTGCGGTATTGAACCCAATGCCATGGTTCAGCGACTGCACCTGGTGTTTTTCATAGATGCCACGGATCGCCATCATCGCCATCAGCACATGCACCGGCTTGATATGGCGTGGGTCGCGGGTGAACAGCGGCTCGATGTAGAACGGCTGGTCGGCGACCACCACGAAGTCGACCCAGGACGCGGGGATATCGACGCGCGGCAGGTCGTCGACCCGCTCCACCAATTGGTTGACCTGGGCAATGACGATGCCGTCACTGAAGGCGGCGGGTTCGACCAGGGCTGGGGTGTCTTCGGTGCTGGGGCCGGTATAGAGGTTGCCATCCCGGTCGGCCATGAAGCCCGCGACCAGGGTCACGTTGGGGATGAGGTCGACCAGCAGCCGGGAGTACAGCTCGATGTAGGTATGGATGGCGCCGACTTCGAGCAGGCCATCTTCCAGCAGTTGCCCGATACGCAGGCTCTGTGGCCCGGCGAACGAGAAGTCGAGCTTGCGGGCGATGCCCCGCTCGAACAGGTCGAGGTGTTCGGCACGGCTGACGCTGGGCATGATCATGTGCAAATCGTGCAGCCGCGCCGGGTCGACCTTGGCCAGTGAGCGGGAGAGAAAATCGGCCTGCTTCTGGTTGTTGCCTTCCAGCACCACCCGGTCGCCGGGGGCGAGTAACAGTTCCAGTGCCTCGACGATATGCGCGGTGGGCAGCACCACGCCGTCGGCGAGGTGGCGGACCCGGTCGAGGCGGCGCTGCTTCTCGGCGCGCCGCCGCGACCATTGCGGCGGTGGATTCTTGGTTGTTGTCATGGTGACTCCACGGGTTCGCTGTCGTGGAACCACCTTAGGGCGAGGCGTGAGGGTGCATCAATCAAGCTGGGTGGGTGATCGTTACGCTCAGGTTAATGAATTGAGGGTGGAGTGGGCTTGGGGTGTATGGCGTGATATTACTGGGGGCGCAGATCGAGCGCCGCCCGGGCGGCGCTCGATCTCCCAGGCGCTGCAAGGCTTAACCTGAACACAAGGCAAAAATGCAGAACACCCCTGCAGATTTGCCGATTGTGCACGACAAATTCGCATGACAGGATCCAGTGATCCTCCAGCGAACTCCAGACTTCACTTGGAAAATCAATAACAAAGCAGGGAGAACGCGATGACCGCGCATGCTTACACTTCGGCAACGGATCATGTCTTGGCTGAAGTCCGCAACCAGATTGGCCACCTGACCCTGAACCGCCCCGCCGGCCTCAATGCCTTGACCCTGGATATGGTGCGCAGCCTGCGCCAGCACTTCGACCAATGGGCCGACGACCCGCAGGTGCGCGCAGTGGTACTGCGTGGTGCGGGCCCTAAAGGGTTTTGCGCCGGTGGCGATATCCGCTCGCTGCACGACAGCTACAAAAACGCAGAACGCCTGCATGAAGACTTTTTCGTCGAGGAATACGCGCTCGACCTGTGCATCCATCATTACCGCAAACCGGTGCTGGTGCTGATGGACGGTTTCACCCTCGGCGGCGGCATGGGCCTGGCCCAAGGCTGTGACCTACGGGTGGTGACCGAACGCAGCCGGCTGGGCATGCCGGAAGTCGGCATCGGCTATTTCCCGGATGTGGGCGGCAGCTATTTCCTCTCACGCCTCCCTGGCGAGCTGGGCACTTACCTCGGTGTCACTGGCACCCAGATCCAGGCCGCCGACGCCCTGTATTGCGGGCTCGCCGACTGGCATGTGCCCTGCGATAAACTCACCGCACTCGACCAGGGCCTGGACCGCCTGACCTTTGGCGACCACCCGCTCAAGGACCTGCAAGGCCTGCTGGCCAAGCTCGGCACTCAGGTGCTGGATGACGCGCCGCTGGAGAAGCTGCGCCCGGTCATCGACCATTTCTTTGCCCTCCCCGACTTGCCAGCGATCATCGAGCAACTGCGCACCGTCAGCATCGGCGACAGCCACCCATGGGCCCTGGCAACCGCCGACCAGCTGGAAAGCCGCTCGCCACTGGCCATGGCGGTTACGCTGGAAATGCTGCGCCGCGGTCGCCACCTGGCACTTGAGGCGTGCTTTGCCATGGAGCTGCACCTGGACCGCCAGTGGTTCCAGTACGGCGACATCATCGAGGGCGTGCGTGCCCTGATCATCGACAAGGACAAGCAGCCCCGCTGGAACCCGCCCACCCTGGCCGAGCTCGAGCGCCAGCGGGTCGACCAATTCTTCGAAGGCCTGTGAGCCCGGGAGTACACAGATGCAAGACCTGGAACTGAGCGAAGAGCAGATCATGATCCGCGACATGGCCCGGGACTTTTCCCGTGGCGAAATCGCGCCCCATGCCCAGGCCTGGGAAAAAGCCGGCTGGATCGATGATGGCGTGGTCCGCAAGATGGGCGAGCTGGGGCTGCTCGGCATGGTGGTGCCTGAAGCCTTCGGCGGCAGCTACACCGATTACGTCGCCTACGCCCTGGCCGTGGAAGAAATCGCCGCTGGCTGCGGCGCCACCGGGGCGATGATGAGCATCCACAACTCGGTGGGCTGCGGCCCGTTGCTGGCTTATGGCACAGCCGAACAGCAACAGGCTTGGTTGCCACGCCTGGCCACGGGCGAGGTAATTGGCTGCTTCTGCCTGACCGAACCCCAGGCCGGCTCCGAGGCGCACAACCTGCGCACCCGTGCCGAACGCGTGGAGGGCGAATGGGTGATCAATGGGTCCAAGCAGTTTGTCAGCAATGCTCGCCGAGCGGGCCTGGCGATCGTCTTCGCGGTGACCGACCCGGAACTGGGCAAGAAAGGCCTGTCGGCCTTCCTGGTACCCACTGACAACCCTGGCTTCAAGGTTGACCGCAGCGAGCACAAGATGGGCATCCGCGCCTCTGATACCTGCGCGGTCACCTTCGACAACTGCCGCATCCCGGCCGCCAATATGCTCGGTGAGCGCGGCAAGGGCCTGGCCATCGCCTTGTCCAACCTCGAAGGTGGGCGTATCGGCATCGCCGCGCAGGCATTGGGTATCGCCCGCGCCGCGTTCGAAGCCGCGCTGGTCTACTCCCGTGATCGGGTGCAGTTCGGCAAGCCGATCAACGAACATCAGAGCATCGCCAACCTGCTGGCTGACATGCAGGTACAGGTGAATGCCGCACGCCTGCTGATCCTGCATGCAGCCCGCTTGCGCAGTGCCGGCAAGCCGTGCCTGTCGGAGGCTTCGCAGGCCAAGCTGTTCGCGTCGGAAATGGCCGAGCGGGTATGTTCCATGGCCATCCAGGTGCATGGTGGCTATGGCTACCTGGAGGATTACCCGGTGGAACGCTATTACCGGGACGCACGGATCACGCAGATCTACGAAGGCTCGAGCGAGATCCAGCGGATGCTGATTGCGCGGGAGCTCAAGCACTATCCGCTGTAGCGGGTCGCCAAACCTGTGGGCGCCGGCAAGCCAGCCCACAGGTTCCTGCTAAATCAGCCCGTTTCAGCGCCAATACCGCTCATCATCCACTATCCGCGCATGGGCCTCGAACAGCGCGGGTAGCTGTTCCTTGAGGTAGTCGATCCAGGTGCGCACCTTGGCATCCAGGTAGTGCCGCGACGGGTAGATCGCGTACAGCGCACACTCGCGCAGGCGATACGGGGCCAGCAGCCGGCGCAAACGCCCCTGCTCGATGGCCTGGCTGGCGGTGTAGAACGGCAACAACCCGATGCCCATGCCCAACTCGCTGGCCAGCAGCATGGCGTCGGCTACGTTGGTCAGGAAGCTGTCTCGCGGCGCGATCACGCACTGATCGACGCCTTGCGGGAATACCCAGTCGCCTTCATACATCGGATACGCCATGCGCAGGCAACGATGATCATGCAGGTCTTCCGGCCGCTCAGGCACCCCAAAGGTCTCCAGGTAGCTGGGCGCGGCACAGGGGATGCTGAAGATGTCGCCCAAGGGCACTGCGATCAATTGCGAGTCCGGCAAGGCCCCGTCCACGGTGATCACCACGTCATGCCCTTCAGCCAGCGGGTCGGGGTTGCGTTGGGACAGGGTCAATTCGACCACCACCTCAGGGCACAGCGCGTTGTAGCCCGCCACCAGCGGCATCAGCAGCAGGCCCAGGCCATGCGGGCAATGCAGGCGCAAGCGGCCACGGGGCGTGAGGTGCGCGCCGCGCGCTTCGCCCACGGCTTCTTCGGTCAATAACATGATTTGCCGGGCGCGCTCAAGAAAACGCTCGCCCGCCTCGCTCATGCGCAAACGGCGCGTAGTGCGGTGCAACAGACGGGTCTGTAGCTGATTCTCAAGCTCGGCAACGATGCGCGACACCTGCGCCGCTGAAATATCCAGGGCATTGGCAGCCGCCGCAAAGCTGCCGCACTCCACCACCCGGGTGAAGGTACGCATGGCATGCAGCATGTCCATGAGGGATGGGCTCCTTGTTCAATCTTATTCTTACGTTCAAGGCAGGAATCTATCACGGTTTAGCCCATTTATTGTGGATCACCAATGAATACATCATTGGTAAAACATCGAAAAAGGAACCTGCCATGAAACGTTCGATCGCTGTGCTTGCCGTTACCGCTGCCCTCGCCTCGTTCGGCGCCTTGGCTGACGCGGGCACTGACCAGCCTGTTGCCAGCAGCAACTACGAATACGGCATGCCGCTGGATGTGGCCAAAGTCATCTCCATCACCCCAGCCAGCAATGCAGCCGATTGCCAGGTTGGCACCGCGCACATGGTCTATGTCGACCATCAAGGCCACACCCGCGAAATCAACTACCGGGAAATGGGCAACTGCTCGCAGCAGTGAGTCAGGCCAATACCTGGTTGATCCAGGTGATTTGCCGGGCGAAATCGTCGCGCTTTTCCTGTGGGATTGCATCCCGGGCGCGTTCGAAGTTGGCCAACGTCTGCTGCTTCTGACGCAACATGCGCTGCCATTTGGTCATGAACGCTGGGCTTTTCTCGCGCATCAACAGTGGGCCGAAGTACAGTTCTTCGGCGGTATACGCCACTGCCTCACACGGTTCGGCGACGATGATTTCGTAGTCGAAGCGGTTCTCCCGCAGCAACTCTTCGCTGACGATGCGATAGCCATTGGTCATTAGCCAGCCCCGCAGCGCGCACTCGCCGCCATTGGGTTGCAGGATCAGGCGCTCGGTGCCGTTCAAGCGATGCTTGCCGCGTTCCAGAATTTCGCACAGGGTGTCGCCGCCCATGCCGCAGAGGCTGACGGCAGAGATCCGGTCGTTTATTTCGATCGCCTCTAGCCCATCGGCCAGGCGAATGGTGATGCGTGCTTCCAAGCCATTGCGGCGCACATTGCGCTGAGTGGAGGCAAAGGGCGTCTGCGCCACTTCACCGGCCACGCCGGCTTCGATAGTGCCGCGCAGCATCAACGCTACCGGCAAGTAACCGTGGTCCGAGCCGATATCGGCCAGGCGCGCGCCGTGTGGCACATGCGCCGCCACGCGCTCCAGGCGCATGGAGAGTGTCTGTTCGTTCAACGTAAGCCCCTTGCTCGACAACCGGGCGCGATTCTGACGATCAGGGCGCGGCATTACAATGCGTAAAAGCCGAATGGCCCGGTTGCGGCAAGGGCAGCGGCTATTTACGCGCCTCCAGGATGAGGTTGAACGGTGTCTGCGTCGCACGCCGGAACCGAGTGAACCCCGCCTCTTCGAACACCGCCCGCAGCCGTGCCTCCCCGGCCTGGGCACCCAACCCCAATCCCACCTCCTGAGACAGCGAGTTCGGCGTACAGATAAACGTCGACGCTGCGTAGAACAAGCGCCCAACCGGCGTCAGGTTGCCCTCCAGCGAATCTTCGGCATACGGTTCCACCAGCATCACCGTACCGTCAGCCTTCAAGGCACGGTAGGCATGGCGCGCCGCGCCCACTGGGTCACCCATGTCGTGCAGGCAATCGAAGAAACACACCAGGTCATGGTCGTGGCCGGGGTAGTCTTTAGCAGTGGCCTGCTGGAAATGCACCCGCGCGCCCAACCCCGCCTCTTCGGCGCGCTGGTTGGCGGTGGCGATGGATGGCCCGTGATAGTCGTAGCCGACAAAGGTCGATGCAGGAAACGCCTGGGCCATGACCAACGTCGAGGCACCATGGCCACAGCCCACATCGGCCACCTTGGCGCCCGCTTGCAGTTTCGCCACTACTCCTTCCAGCGCCGGCAGCCACTCGGCCACCAGGAACGTTCGATAACCCGGCCGGAAGAACCGCTCGGTGCCGCTGAACATGCACGGGTGGTGGTCGCCCCACGCCAACCCGCCGTCGCCACGCATGGCCGCGACCAGCTTGTCTTTGTCGTGAAACAGCGCCGCCACCACTGCGGCGCCACCGGCCATGTAGGCCGGCGAGTCCTCCAGCGCCAGGGCCATGGCCTGTTCTTCGGGCAGCACGAAACTGCCCTTGTCATGCACCATGTAGCCCGACGCCGCCTGGGCATTGAGCCATTCGCGCACCAGGCGCGGGTGGCAACCGGTCTTGGCCGCGAGCGCGTCGGGGGTGGTCGGCAGGCTGTCGGCCATTGCCCGGTACAGCCCGAGTTCGTCGCCCAGAATGACATTGGCCAGGGTCGCCGCAGCGCCCATGTCACCCACCAGCTTGCCCATGAATTCGTGAAGCCGTGCCTCGTCCATGACCTGCCCTCCTCTGCAAGAAGGCCACCGTCGACGAGGGAAGTCCGGGTCCGAGGGGGCGGTGGTCGAATGATTTGAAAGGCGCGCCGCACCACCATCTGCGACGGGCTGTTTGTAAGTTTAGATGCCAAGAACTAAGCAGAGGCGGTTTTGGACTACGTCTACCCGGGAAAACAAGAAGGAGGTTATCGGCCATTTCTGGTGACCGTTAGCAATAGCATCAAACACCTGATAACGGCTGGTGATGTGATTGCAGATGGACGCTATAGAACTGGCAGCACTGATTGGCTTCAAGCAGGCTGCTCGAGGCCAAATAGTACTGGAAACCCGGAACAGAACCCTCAACCTGGATAACCGGTTAATGGTCGAGGAAATTGATCATAAGGCTATAGAGGCCCATGAGCGCTGGCATCCCAACCCACATGACTTCGGCTGGGATCGTGTGTTGCAATGGAAGCGCCGACGTGCTCATGCACGCGCGCTGGACATTGCCATATGGCATGGCAATGCGCTTGCTGGCCTTTGTTGGGCTTCACCACAAGGCAGCAAGGAAAAGATCATGGTGCTTTACCTTCAGCGTAACCCAGACAATTACCTGGCGACACGAGGCTACATAGCGCCCTTGTGCATGAGCGGCGTCCGCTTCTACGCCCTTATGCTCGGGTTGAAATGGGTTGTAGTGAAAGACCCCACTCCCTGAAGCGCGTATCGCCTATCAACAGAATGGTTTCCGCCAGGTAAAAGGTATCGGGCTTGCCTATGACCTACGTGGTGATTATGCTGCCTTCAACCATGAGAAAATACATGATGTCGACTAAAATCAGCGATTTCAGCGCATCTGTAGCGCATTTCAGGGCAATTGCTGACGCAAAACTGACGCGCTTGCGGCAGTCGGCGCAGTACGAGAGTTTGCTGAATGGGGACGCAGTAGAAGCGTTCACCAAGGTCGAGGGATCTGTCTACGCGGGTGCCTCAGGCAAGCGCCGCAAGTGCTCGCTTGGCTGAACCTGACTGCGCGGCTCTGGAGAAGCAGCCGCGCAAGCCAGCAACAGTGATTGCCCCAATAACACCAACCTCGAACTTTTACGGCGCTTCACCACCCGACGGTGGATTCAGCTGCAGCACCTCATTGGTATACGTCCACTCCTGCTGCACCCTGTCCGGGTGCTCGTTCAGGCGAATGCCGTAAGACGGCACGATCTGCTTGATCTTCGCTTGCCACTGCGGCGAGGCCACCTTGTCCTTGAACACCTTGTTCAACACATCCAGCATGATCGGCGGCGCGGTCGAGGCACCCGGTGAGGCCCCAAGCAGGCCGGCGATGCTGCCGTCCTTGGACGTGACCACTTCGGTACCCAGCTTGAGCACCCCACCCTGGGCCTCGTCCTTCTTGATGATCTGCACCCGCTGGCCGGCTTGCCACAGGCGCCAGTCTTCCTTCTTGGCCTCGGGGAAGTAGGTGCGCAGCGCTTCGAAGCGGTCATCGTCCGACTGCAAGACCTGACCGACCAGGTACTGCACCAGATCGAACTCACGTACACCTACCCTCACCATCGGCCAGGCGTTGTGAACACTGGCGCTGGCGAACAGGTCGAGCAACGAGCCCTGCTTGAGGAACTTAGTCGAGAAGGTAGCAAACGGCCCGAACAGGATCATGCGCTTGCCATCGAGGACACGGGTGTCCAGGTGCGGTACCGACATCGGCGGCGCGCCGGTTGCCGCAATGCCATAGGCCTTGGCCATGTGGCGCTGGGCAATGGCCGGGTTATCGGTGACCAGGAACGAACCACCGACCGGGAAGCCGGCATAGTCCTTGGCTTCATCGATGCCGGACTTCTGCAACAGGGGCAGCGCCGCGCCGCCGGCGCCGATGAACAGGAACTTGGCATCGGTGGCCGCCTGGCTGCCATCTTTCAGGTTCTTGTACTCGACATGCCATGAGCCGTCGTCGTTGCGGGTGATGTCCTGTACCTCGCTCGACAGCTTGAGGCCGAAGTTAGGCCGAGTCTGCAGGTAACCCACATACTGCCGAGTGATCTCGCCAAAGTTGACGTCGGTACCGATCGGCGTCCAGGTCACGGCCAGTTTCTGATTGGGGTCGCGGCCCTCCATCATCAAGGGCACCCATTTGCGGATCTGTTCGTGGTCTTCGGAATACTGCATGGGCTTGAACAGCGGGCTGGCTTGCAACGCCTCATAACGCTTCTTCAGGAAGCGAATGTTGTCGTCGCCCCAGACGAAGCTCATGTGCGGTGTGGTGTTGATAAAGGAATGGGGGTTCTTCAACACGCCCTGCTTGACCTGCCAAGCAAGGAATTGGCGGGTGATCTGGAATGACTCGTTGATCTCCACGGCCTTGCTGATGTCGATCTTGCCATCTTTTTCTGGCGTGTAGTTCAGCTCGGCCAAGGCCGAGTGGCCGGTACCGGCGTTGTTCCAGCCGTTGGAGCTTTCTTCGGCCACCTTGTCCAGGCGCTCGACCATCTCCATCGACCAGCCGGGCTCCAGCTCGTTGAGCCAGATAGCCAGGGTCGAACTCATGATGCCGCCGCCCACCAGCAGTACATCGACCTTTTTGGTTTCAGCGGCCTGGGCGTTGAGCATGACTGCGCCCAACCCCATGGCCAGCGCCAGGCCGGCCAGCGCCCGCTTCGCTTCGATCGTGATTGTCATGTCCTCTCCCGCGCGCCTCGTTGCTGTCCGTAAGTCCAGCACAAGCTTAGCTGACGGATTTACTCGGGCATTGATCCACCGCCTTCATCGATTGGGCTTGCAATCAGGGCATTCTCAAAATACTGTATGAATATTCAGTGTTTCGAGTCAGCCGCCATGCAACTCATCGCCAAACTCGGCATTCTTGCCGACGCCGCCAAGTACGATGCTTCTTGCGCCAGCAGCGGTGCGCCCAAGCGTAGTTCGCGCGGCAGCGAAGGCCTGGGTGCCACCGATGGCATGGGCATTTGCCACAGCTATACCCCGGACGGGCGCTGCGTATCGCTGCTCAAGGTGTTGCTGACCAACTTCTGCCTCTACGATTGCCAGTACTGCGTCAACCGGCGCTCCAGCAACGTGCCGCGGGCGCGCTTTACCCCAGAAGAGGTGGTGCGCCTGACCCTCGACTTCTACCGGCGCAACTGCATCAGCGGCCTGTTTCTCAGTTCGGGCATCATCCGCTCGGCCGACTACACCATGGAGCAATTGATCCGCGTGGCACGCCTGCTGCGCGAGGAGCACAACTTCCGCGGCTACATCCACCTCAAGACCATCCCCGATGCCGACCCGCTGCTGATCGAAGAAGCCGGGCGCCTGGCCGACCGCCTGAGCGTCAACATCGAGTTACCGACCGACGCCAGCCTCAAGCGTCTGGCCCCTGAGAAACACGCGCACACCATCCGCCAGGCCATGGCGGTCATCCAACACGGCCAGCAAGCCGTGGCCAACGAACCCAAGGCACCGCGCTTTACCCCGGCCGGGCAAAGCACCCAGGTCATCGTCGGCGCAGACGCCACCGACGACAGCACCCTGCTGCGCAATGCCGAGTCCTTGTACCAAGGCTACGGCCTCAAGCGCGTGTACTACTCGGCTTTCAGCCCGATCCCCGACAGCCCCGACAGTGTGCCCTTGGCAGCGCCTCCGCTGCTGCGGGAACACCGCCTGTACCAAGCCGACTTCCTGCTGCGTGGCTATGGCTACAAGGCCGGCGAACTGCTGGCGCAAAGCGGCAACCTGGCACTGGACATCGACCCTAAGCTTGCGTGGGCGCTGGCCAACCGTGAGGTCTTCCCGCTGGATGTGAACCGCGCCGAGCCAGCCTTGCTGGCACGCATCCCGGGCATCGGCCTGCGCAGCGTGCAGCGTTTGGTAGCGCTGCGACGAGAGCGGCGCATCCGCTACGACGACCTGATTCAACTGCGCTGCGTGCTGGACAAAGCGCGCCCATTCATCGTCACCAGTGACTACCGCCCGGCCCAGGCCGAGCTGCGCAGCGGCCTGCTGCGCGAACGCCTGCGCGAACCCCAGGCACCGGTGCAAATGGGGTTATGGGGATGATCGCGCTCAACTGCGATGACAGCTTCGCCACCTGGCGTGACCAAGCCCGAACGCTGCTCGGCCATGGCATAGACCCAGCCGACGTCACCTGGTCACAAGGCCCGATCGATGATCTGCTGGCCATCCCTGCACCGCTGCCCCAAGGCCCCGCCCCGTTTCGCGGCAAAGTGCCAGCAGCGCTACTGAGCCAGCTGGAGCAGGCAGCCTGCTACCGCGGCGAGCAACGCTGGAACCTGCTGTACGAAGTGCTCTGGCGCGTGGCCCATGGTGACCGCACCGCGATGCTGGCCGGCGATCGCCTGGGCAGCGAATTGCACCGGCGCATCAAACAGGTCAGCCGTGAAGCCCATCACCTGCATGCCTTTGTACGCTTCGTGCCGCTACCCGAAGCGTTGGCGCAGCAGCTGCAACTGGACCTGGTCGCCTACTACGAACCCGCCCACGACATCCTGCACAGTGCCAGTGCGCATTTCGCCGACCGCCTGGGCCGGCAACGCTGGTTGATCGCCACCCCCGCCGACGCTATCCGCTTCGACGGCCAGGCCTTCGACTACCGGCGCACCTGCCCTGACGAGTGGCGGCAATGGGCACGCAATGCCGACGACCCCGGCGCCGAGCTGTGGCGCACCTACTATCGCCACACCTTCAACCCCGCCCGCCTCAACCCGGACGCACTGCGCCTGCACATGCCGGGGCGGTTCTGGCGGCATTTGCCGGAAGGGATGCTGATACCCCAGCTCGAAGGCCTGGCGCGCCAGGGTAAGCAGCGGGATGGGCAGGCGCTGGAGGTGGCTGCGCAGCGGGGAAAGCAAATAAACGAGAACGGCCAGAGAATACCGAAATCCTCTGACCGATAACGAGCAAGCAAGATCCCGCCCCAGCAGTCAGCCAAACAGCTTGGCAACACACCCCAGCTTCTTCTTGTACGACCGCCGCGCCTCCAGCGCCTGCTCCAGGCCCACCGGCAAAAACCGCGCCTGCTGATTAGGCTGCATCTGTCCGACCAGGTCCAAGTCGGCACTGATCACGGTGCCGATCATGGCGTACCCGCCTCCGGACACCGCATCGCGGTGCAGAATGATCGGCTCCAGCCCCGCCGGCACCTGGATCGAGCCGATCGGGTAGCAGCTGTCGACGATGTTCGAGGGGTCCGAGCCGGCGCCAAACGGCTGCTCACGCGGCTGGAAACTCAATGGGCTACCGCCTTTGTAGCGGTAGCCGATTCGGTCTGCCTCGGAGCCGACGGTCCACGCCTCGGTAAAGAAGCGCTGCGCCGCTGCATCGGTCAGGCGATGGAAATACAAGCCTGGGACCACCCGCAACACCACCTCGCCACCCAGCGACTGTCGCAACGCCATCGGCAGGCTCGCGCCGGCGCGGGTCTTGCCGCTGGGCACACCGACCGGCAGCACATCGCCTGCCAGCAACTTTCGCCCATGGTGCCCACCCAAGGCCCCCAGCGCGTAAGTCGATCGGCTGCCGAGCACCTCGGGCACATCGATACCTCCGGCGACAGCCAGGTACGCCCGGGCACCTGCCGTGGGGAACCCGAAGCGCAACACCTGCCCTGCCCTGACCGCGAACGCGGTGTCAGGGCGCTGCTCACGGCCGTCGAGCAATGCCGGCATCTGCGCGCCGCACACCGCCACCAGTGCATCCTGCTGGAACTCAAGTTCTGGGCCCACCAGCGCGCATTCAAGCCCCGCAGCGCCTGCCGGGTTGCCGACCAGATGGTTGGCTGCGCTCAAAGCGTACTGGTCAAGCGCCCCGGAAGGCGGAATGCCCAGGTGGTAATAGCCCTCGCGACCGAGGTCCTGTACCGAGGTGGCCAGGCCGGGTTTGAGTACCTTGATCATGCCAGCACCTCCTGCAGCGTCTTGGGGTAGCCGACCGGGTCGGCGAGGAAGGCATCCAGGGAGAACGCAACCGGACGAATGCGCAGGTTGAAGCAACCGTCTTCCACATCCGCCACCGCCTGGTCATAGGCGCGGCGGTCGATCGGCTTGAACTGCACGATGTCACCCGGGCGGAAGAACACCATGTGCGCCTTGAGGTAGGCCAGTGTCTGCTGCGGGTCGTAGATCGGTGCCGGGGTGACGCCAAACATCTGGTAGCCTCCCGCCCCGCGCACCGAGTAGATGCAACCGAAGCACCCGCCATGGCCAAGGGTCAGCTTGGGCGTGTCGGTACGTGGGCGCAGGTACTTGGGCACCTGCAGTTGCCGCTCGCGCTCGACCATCTGGAACATGAACGGCAGGCCGGCGACGAAGCCAACCATCGACACGAACCAGGGTGCGCCGCTGTGGGCGGCGATGAACGCCTCGACATCGGCCAGGCCGTTGACGCGCGCCGCATACTCAAGGTCGGTGCTGCTCGGGTCCTGGTGGCGATCGCGAAAACGCATCAGCGTTTCGTGGGTCCAGGGGTCGTTGTACAGCACCGGGATTTCGATGATGCGGGTGTGCAGCGAGCGCTCGGCCACCGCCTCTGCCTCGGCGCCGCGTACGGCTTCGAGCAGGGCCTCGGGGGCAATACGGTCAGGGTCGAAGCGGATCTGGAACGACGCGTTGGCCAGGCACACGTCGAGGACGCCCTCCAGGCCAAGCCGCTCCACCGCGCGGGTGACGGCCATGCCTTTGAAAAAGGCCTCCAGCGACATGCTGTCACTGACTTCGGCAAACAGGTGCTCGTCGGCACCGAAGCTGTAGCGGATCGGGGTAGAAGCAACCGGCTCGGCCATGACTGTTCCTTTTCTTGGAATCTTTATAGAAAGGCAGGCGAAATCAAATCGATGCAGCGGCCCCGGCCTAGGTGCGCCAGGTGCCGGTAAAACTCAGCGTGGCGCACGCACCTCGATACCGGCCTGATCCAGCGCCTTGCGCGTTGCCTCGACCAGGTCGAGTGCGCCGGGGGTATCGCTGTGCAGGCAGATGGAATCGAACGTGATGGCCAGGTCCTGCCCCTCGACCGTGCGCACCAGGCCTTGCTGGCAAGCGCGCAGCACGCGCTCGGCGACGGCCCCGGGTTGGTAGCCGCGCACGTTGCGGGTGAACACGATGGAGCCGCTCATATCGTACTCGCGGTCGGCATAGAACTCGCGCACCACCGGCTGGCCAAGTTCTTCGGCAATACGGCAGATCACCGAGCCTGGCATGCAGTACAACAGCAATTGAGGCTCAGTCACGCGCAGGTTCTGCACCAGCAGCCGGGCCGCCACCTCATCGCGCGCCAGGTGCATGTACAACGCGCCGTGGGGCTTGATGTGCTGCAAGGTCACACCTTGCGCACGGGCGATTTCACGCAGCGCACCCAGCTGGTAGAGGATGTCGTCGACCAGCTCCTGGGCGGTGGCATTGATGTGCCGGCGGCCGAAACCGACCAGGTCACGAAAGCCTGGGTGTGCACCGACGCCCACGCCCAGCGCCTTGGCCCGCTCGACAGTGCGGCGCATGGTGCCGGGGTCGCCGGCATGGAAGCCGGTGGCGATGTTGGCCGAGCTGATAAAAGCCATCAGCTCGTTGTCGACGCCATCACCGATGGTCCACGGGCCGAAGCCCTCACCCATGTCCGAATTGAAATCCACCACCTGCATGAACGTATCTCCTGGCACTTGTGACTGCATGCAAGCCACGTTAGATTTTCCACACCCCCTTGGGAAGATCTATAAACAGATAGGGTGTCTTCTGAAAATCAGATACACCGGGAGCCAACCGTGTCATTGACCCTGCGCCAGGTCCGCTACTTCGTCGCCACTGCCGAGATCGGCCAGATTTCACAGGCGGCGATCCACCTGAACATTTCCCAGTCGGCGGTGACCACCGCAATCAAGGAACTCGAAGCGATGCTCGGCGTGCTGCTGTTCCAGCGCTCGGCCCAGGGCATGAGCCTGACCGAGGCGGGCCGGCACTTTCTGAACCGCGCCTACGTGATTTTGCGCAGCGTCGACGATGCGCTGAACAGCCCGCTCCCAGACGTGCGCGCCAGCGGCCTGCTGCGCCTGGCGGCGAGCTATACGGTGATTGGCTACTTCTTGCCACACCACCTGCAACGCCTCGAACACTGGCACCCGGACGTGACCCTGGAAGTGCATGAGCAGGAGCGCAGCGCGATCGAGCAAGGGCTGCTGGAGGGGCGCTTCGACATGGCCGTGGTGCTCACCGCCAACCTCACCCACCCGGATATCGTCTCGGAAACCCTGTTCAACTCCGAACGCCGGCTGTGGCTGCCCGGCCACCACCCGCTGTGCGAGCGCTCGGCGGTGAGCCTGGCCGATGTGGCCAGCGAACCGTTCATTCTGCTGACCGTGGACGAAGCCGAACAAAGTGCCATGCGTTACTGGGAGCAGGCCGGGCAGCGGCCCAGCGTGCGCGTGCGGACCAGCTCGGTGGAGGCCGTGCGCAGCATGGTTGCCAATGGCAGCGGCGTGGCGATCCTCTCCGATCTGGTGCACAGGCCATGGTCGCTGGAAGGCAAGCGGATCGAGACAGTGACCATCAGCGACCCGGTCACGCCGATGAGCGTGGGCCTGGCCTGGCATCGCGAGCGGGCGTTCAGCCCGGCGATGCAGGCGTTGCGCAACTACTTTCATGGTGCATTTCTGGCACCGCAGCAGTTGTCGGCGCGGCGGTGAACCGCTGGGTTGCCGACCTCACGGAATACGCGTCCCCGGGGCTGCTTCGCAGCCCTTTCGCGACGCAAGGCCGCTCCTACACACAAATCGTGCAGGAGACGTAGACCTGATCCGAACGTTCCGCCTGCAACGTCGTCATAACTGTGGCCGGTGCCGACACGCAGAGAGGACGCGAGATGACCCAACCCGACCCGTCATACATCAAGTGGCTCGAGGACCGTTCCATGCTCAAGGCCTCCCAGGAACGGGCTCGCCTGTATTCGGGGCAATCGCGCCTGTGGCAGAACCCCTACGCCGAAGCCCAGCCCCGCCGCGCCACTGAAATCGCCTCGGTGTGGCTCACGGTCTACCCCGACGCCATCATTGCCCCAGAGGGCGGCTCGGTGCTGGCGGCCTTGGCCCACGAGGCGCTGTGGAAGCGTTTGTCGGAAATTGGCATACAAGGCGTGCACACTGGCCCGATCAAACAGTCCGGCGGCGTGCGTGGCCGCGAGTTCACCCCCAGCGTGGACGGTAACTTCGACCGCATCAGCTTCGACATCGACCCGCTCTACGGCAGCGAGCAGGACTTGATCCAGATGAGCCGCATGGCCGCTGCGCACAACGCTGTGACCATCGATGACCTGATCCCTTCGCACACCGGCAAAGGTGCCGACTTCCGCCTGGCTGAGCTGGCACACGGGGCCTACCCTGGGCTCTACCACATGGTCGAAGTGCGCGAGGAAGACTGGCCGCTGCTGCCCGAGGTGCCGGCAGGCCGTGATGCGGTCAACCTGTTGCCGGCTGTGTGCGACGAGCTCAAGGCCCGCCACTACATCGTCGGCCAGTTGCAGCGGGTGATCTTCTTCGAGCCTGGGGTCAAGGAGACCGACTGGAGCGTCACCCCGCCCATCACCGGCGTCGATGGCAAGACCCGGCGCTGGGTGTACCTGCACTACTTCAAGGAAGGGCAGCCGTCGCTCAACTGGCTCGACCCAACCTTCGCCGCCCAGCAGATGATCATCGGGGATGCCCTGCATGCGCTGGACTGCCTGGGCGCGCGTGGCCTGCGCCTGGATGCCAATGGTTTTCTCGGGGTGGAAACGCGGCTCCAGGGCACCGCCTGGTCCGAAAGCCACCCGCTGTCGATCGTCGGCAACCAGTTGATTGGCGGCATGATTCGCAAGGCGGGCGGGTTCAGCTTTCAGGAGCTTAACCTGACAATCGACGACATTGCCCAGATGTCCACGGGCGGCGCCGATCTGTCCTATGACTTCATCACCCGCCCCGCCTACCAGCATGCACTGCTGACCGGCGACACCGAGTTCCTGCGCCTGATGCTCAAGGAAATGCACGCGTTTGGCATCGACCCGGCGTCCTTGATCCACGCCCTGCAAAACCATGACGAGCTGACCGTCGAGCTGGTGCACTTCTGGACGCTGCATGCCCATGACATGTACCTGTTCAAGGGCCAGACCCTGCCTGGCAGTATCTTGCGTGAGCACATTCGCGAAGAAATCTATGAGCGTTTGTCTGGCGAACATGCCCCCTACAACTTGCGCTTCGTCACCAATGGCATCAGTTGCACCACCGCCAGCCTGATCACCGCCGCGCTGGGTATCCGCGACCTTGCGCAGATCGACGCAGCGGATATCGAACGCATTCAGAAAATCCACCTGCTGCTGGTGATGTACAACGCCATGCAGCCCGGTGTGGTCGCACTGTCCGGCTGGGACCTGGTCGGCGCCCTGCCCTTGCCTGCCGAGGCGGTGGCCGAACGGATGCTCGATGGCGACACCCGCTGGATCCACCGTGGCGGCTACGACCTGGCCGGGCTCGCCCCCGACGCCGAGGCGTCGGTGCGCGGCATGCCCCGGGCGCGGGCGCTCTACGGCAGCCTCGACAGCCAGCTCGAGAACAGCGACTCGTTCGCCAGCAAGGTGAAAAAACTGCTGGCCGTGCGCCAGGCCTATGGCATCGCCACCAGCCGCCAAGTGCTGGTGCCCGAGGTCAGTAGCCCTGGTTTGCTGGTGATGGTGCACGAGCTGCCAGCGGGGCGGGGCATCCAGATCAGCGCACTGAACTTTGGCCAGACGGTCATTGCCGAGGAGCTGCTCTTGACCGGCTTCACACCGGGAACGGTGGTGGACATGATCAACGAGACGGTCGAGGGGGATTTGACCGAAGATGGGCGCTTGATGGTCAACCTGGAGCCGTACGAGGCGCTGTGCCTGCGCATCGTGAACAGCAGCGGGCATGTGTGAGGGGCAGCGGCCGCCTTGCTTTTACCGCTTCAGAGGCATAGCTTCCGGGGGACTTCATTTTCCCGTGCCCAGGAGCAATTTCCATGTACACCGGCATCGTCCAGGCCGTTCGCCCGCTGCTTGCTGTGACCCCTTACCCAGGCCACCGGCAGTTCACCGTCGACCTCACCCCTGAACTGCTCGACGACCTCAAGATCGGCGCCAGCGTCAGTGTCGAGGGCACGTGCCTGTCAGTCACCGAGATCGACGGCACGCAGGTGAAGTTCGACGCCATGAATGCCACCCTCGAACGCACCAACCTGCGCTGCCTGACGGCCGGCCAAAGCGTGAACATCGAGCGCTCGGCGAAGATGAACGCGGAGGTTGGCGGCCACCTGATGGCCGGGCACATCGCCACCACCGCCGAGATCGTCGAACAGGTGATCGAAGAGACCGGTGCGTTCATCCGTTTCCGCATGCCAGCGCAATGGGCCAAGTACGTATTCCCCCGCGGCTTCCTGGGGGTCAACGGTTGCAGCCTGACCGTCGCCGATGTCGATGACAATGTCATCACCATCAACCTGATCCCCGAGACCTTGCGCCAGACCACGTTCGCCCACTACAAGGCTGGCGAGCTGCTCAACATCGAAGTGGACCACCAGACCATGGTGCTGGTCGATGTGGTCGAGCGAACGCTCAAGGGCACGCTGGCCCGCGAAACACTGCTGCGCTGAGCATGCTGCCCAACGCACTGCCCGCCCGCAACGCACGACGGCTGAAGCTGCAGGCCCTGCGCGGTCGCGTGGGCCTGGGGCTGGTCGCCGCGCTGTCGGTACTGGCCGGCATGACCGATGCCATCGGCCTGCTGGCGCTGGGTGATTTCGTGTCGTTCATGAGTGGCAACACCACCCGTCTGGCAGTGGCCATCAGCGAGGCGGACCTGGCCATGGTGCTGCGCCTGAGTGGTGCGGTGCTCGGCTTTGTCGCAGGCAATGCGCTGGGCGTGATACTGGCCCGGGCCTGCCGACGCCGCGCCTGGCCGGTGCTGCTGGTGGTCGCCGTACTGCTTGGCATGGCGGCGGCCTGGCCCCTGCAAGCCACCTTTCCGGCGCTGCTGGCAGCGACGCTGGCGATGGGCATGATCAATGCCGTGGTCGAACAGGTGAATGGCCTGCCGATCGGCCTGACCTATGTCACCGGCGCCCTGTCCCGCTTCGGCCGCGGCTTGGGGCGCTGGTTGCTGGGCGAGCGGCGCAACGGCTGGCGGGTACAGCTGGTGCCTTGGGCTGGCATGCTGCTGGGCGCCGCTCTGGGCGCCTGGCTTGAGCACCAACTGGGCCTGCAGGCGCTGGCAGGCAGTTGCGCGCTGGCGTGCCTGCTGGCCCTGGTGACACGGTTCATTCCTCGCTCATGGCAACGCGGCTACATGCCGCGTTAATCAAACGCTGCGGGTAGCGCCGAAGAACCCTCGGCCCGTCCCTTAATCGATGCGCGGGTGTTGCTGCACCAGCAGTTTGCGCTTGGCCTCAAGCTCGGCGATCTGCGTGTCGATGTCCTCGATCTTCTGCTCGATATTGTCGTGGTGCTCCTGCAGCAGCTCGCGCGCTTCATCAATGTCCGATGCGGCAGGTGCTGCGCCGCGCAGCGGCTTGTTGGCGGTCTCTTTCATGGTCAGGCCAGTGATCAGGCCGATGGCCGCGATCACCATCAGGTAATACGCCGGCATGTACAGGTTGCCCGTGCTTTCCACCAGCCAGGCCGCCAAGGTCGGGGTAAGCCCCGCGATCAGCACCGAGATATTGAAGGCACTGGCCAACGCGCTGTAGCGGATATGCGTGGGGAACATCGCCGGCAACGTCGACGCCATCACGCCGATAAAGAAGTTCAGCAGCACGGCAATGATCAACAGCCCGGCAAAGATCAGCCCGAGCGCACCGCTGTTGATCAGCATGAAGGCCGGAATGGCCAGCGCGAACAGCCCGACACTGCCGACCATGATGAAAGGCCGGCGGCCGAACTTGTCGCTGAGCAGGCCGATGATCGGTTGCACGAACAGCATGCCGACCATGATCGCAATGATGATCAGCACCCCGTGGTCTTCGCTGTAATGCAGGTTGTGCGACAGGTAGCTGGGCATGTAGGTGAGCAGCATGTAGTAGGTGACGTTGGTGGCGATCACCACGCCAATGCAAGTCACCAGGCTGCGCCAGTGTTGGGTGGCGACTTCCTTGAACGACACCTTGGGGCCGGAGGCCAGGCCTTCGCGGTCGCCCTGCTCAAGCTTCTCGACGTGTTGCTGGAACGCAGGTGTTTCTTCCAGCGCATGGCGCAGGTACAGACCAATGATGCCCAGCGGCAGGGCCAGGAAGAACGGCAGGCGCCAGCCCCACTCAAGGAACTTCTCCTCGCCCAGCACGGTGGAAATCAACACCACCACGCCTGCGCCGAGCACAAAGCCTGCGATCGAGCCGAAATCCAGCCAGCTGCCGAGGAAGCCGCGTTTGCGGTCGGGTGCGTACTCGGCAACGAAAATCGACGCCCCGGTGTATTCACCGCCCACCGAAAAGCCCTGGGCCATCTTGGCCAGCAACAGCAGGATGGGCGCCCAGATGCCGATGGTGGCGTAAGACGGTATCAGGCCGATGGCAAAGGTGCTCAACGACATGATCACGATGGTCGCGGCGAGAATCTTCTGCCGGCCGAACTTGTCGCCCAGGGCGCCGAAGAACAACCCGCCCAGCGGGCGAATCAGAAACGGTACCGAGAACGTCGCCAGGGCGGCGATCATTTGCACACTGGGGTCGGCGTTGGGGAAGAACACCTTGCCGAGCGCGTAGGCAACGAAGCCATAAACGCCGAAGTCGAACCACTCCATGGCGTTGCCCAGTGCGGCAGCGGTGATCGCTTTGCGCATCTTGGCGTCGTCGACGATGGTGATATCTTTCAAGCCAATTGGCTTGACGCTTTTCTTGCGAGATTTCATTCCCATTTCCTTGTCACTGAATGCTCTATGGCATCAGAGACAAAGGGACACAAAATAATTCAGCGCTTAGTAAATTTTTTGTGGCTAGAGGCCATCTTCGGGTATTCGCGGCCCTTGGTGGGCCGCGAATACCTTCTACTGATCAGATGCCTTCGCGGGCCAGGTCCATGGCGAAGTAGGTCAGGATCAGGTCGGCGCCGGCGCGCTTGATGGCACCGATGCTCTCACGCACCACGCGCCCTTCGTCGATGGCACCGGCGAGGCCGCCGAACTTGATCATCGCGTACTCGCCACTGACCTGATACGCCGCCAGCGGCAGGCGCGAGGCCGCGCGGATGTCGGCGATCACGTCCAGGTAGGCACCGGCCGGCTTGACCATCAGCACATCGGCCCCTTCCTGCTCGTCGAGCAACGATTCGCGCACGGCTTCGCGGCGGTTCATCGGGTTCATCTGGTAGCTCTTGCGGTCGCCTTTGAGCGTAGTGCCGCCCGCTTCGCGGAAGGGGCCATAGAGCGACGAGGCGAACTTGGTCGAGTAAGCCATGATGGCAGTGTCATGGAAGCCTGCGGCATCCAGGGCGCCGCGAATTGCCTGGACCTGACCGTCCATCGCCGCCGATGGCGCGATGAAGTCGGCACCGGCTGCGGCCGCGACCACGGCCTGCTTGCCCAGGTTGGCCAGGGTGGCGTCGTTGTCCACGCCGTGGTCGTGCACCACGCCGCAATGGCCATGGCTGGTGTATTCGCAGAAGCAGGTGTCGGACATCACGATCATTTCCGGCACGGTGTCCTTGCAGATCCGCGCCATGCGCGCCACCAGGCCGTTTTCGTTCCAGGTGTCACTGCCAACCTCGTCCAGATGGTGCGAGACACCAAAGGTCATCACCGACTTGATGCCGGCGCGGGCGTAGCGCTCGATTTCCTGCGCCAGCAGCTTTTCAGGGATGCGGTTGACGCCAGGCATGCTGGTGATCGGCACGAAATCGTCAATGCCTTCTTCGACGAAGATCGGCAGGATCAGGTCTTCAAGGCGAAACTCGGTTTCCTGGAAGATCGAGCGCAGGGATTCGTTCTGGCGCAGACGGCGGGGACGAACGGAGGGGAAACGGTTGGACATGACAGCTCCAGGGAATATGGACGGCGTACACCATATGCCTGTTGAGCTTCAGTGAAAAGGCTGAATGACGAGATTGTGTCTTGCGGTGGGGGTAATAGCGGGAGTTTGCAGCGCGTGTGCCGGCCCCTTCGCGGGTACACCCGCTCCCACAGGGGTGGGGGCGCCCACAGGTACAGCGCTTTGGGTAAAAGCGGCGCTGTACCTGTGGGTGACTGTTTACTGCAACCAGGGCGGTGGCGGTTCTTCGCCCTTGACCGGGCCGCGCTCGGCATCGGCCAGCGCCGCTCGGCGGCGGGCGTCGTCGAGCCGTGCGGCGTCGATTTCGCGCAGCACGCCATCCACGTCGGCAGCCTCGTCATCCTCCTCGTACTCGCCGGTCAGCGGGCTGTCCGGTTTCAGCTCGCCGGCCTCGTACAACGCCCACATTTCCTGCGCGTAACGGGTGCTCTTGAGCTCGGGGGCGAAGCGGCCGAAGTACAGCGCCATGTTGCCCACATCACGTTGCAACATGCTGAACGCATGGTTGTTACCGGCCGCATCCACCGCCTGCGGCAAGTCGATGATCACCGGGCCTTCAGGGCCAAGCAACACGTTGAACTCGGACAAGTCACCATGCACCAGCCCCGCGCACAGCATCAACACGATCTGGCGGACGACGAATGCATGGAACTCGCGGGCCTCGTCGGCTTCCAGGTGCACGTCGTTAAGGCGTGGCGCGGCATCGCCATCGGCGTCCGTCACCAGCTCCATCAACAGTACGCCATCCTGGAAATCATAAGGCTTGGGCACCCGGACACCGGCACTGGCCAGGCGGAACAGGGCCGCCACTTCGGCGTTCTGCCAGGCGTCCTCGGCCTCTTTGCGGCCGTATTTGGAGCCTTTGGCCATGGCCCGGGCCTGGCGGCTGTTGCGGACCTTGCGGCCTTCCTGGTACTCGGCGGCCTGGCGGAAGCTACGTTTGTTGGCTTCTTTGTAGACCTTGGCGCAGCGCACTTGGGTACCGCAACGCACCACGTAGACGGCTGCTTCCTTGCCGCTCATCAAAGGTCGCAGTACTTCGTCGACCAGGCCGTCTTCGATCAGGGGTTCGATTCTTTTTGGAGTCTTCATCAGGCTTGAGTTCTGGGGTCCTGTGGCCGAGCCGTGGAGGTGGCGGTCATCCTCTCACAGCCTGATGGATCTTGCTCGTCTGTGATGCAACGTTCGTCTGTTCAGGGTGTTTCGGGCGCCTAGGCGCCCTGCCCCACAGCACTGCCTTGCGCCACCCGCGCCCGTCGGCGGGTGATCAACAACCCCGAGCACACCACGAACACCGCCAGCACCATTGTCGAAACCACTTCAAGGCGATGATCCGGGCGGAACAGCATCAGCACCAGCACGCTGCTGATGAACAGGATCACGCCCCAGGTCAGCCACGGGAACAGCCACATGCGGTAGCTCAGCGTCTTGCCCTGGGCGGTCAGGCGCTTGCGCAGGCGCAGCTGGGAAATGGCGATAACCAGATAAACCAGCAAGGCAATGGCGCCGGAGCTGGCCATCAGGAAGCCGAACACCTTGGCCGGCACCAGGTAGTTGGCGATTACCGCCAGGAACGCCGCCCCGGTAGACAACAGCACCGCGACAATCGGCGTACCGCTGCGGCTGGTCACCTGCGCACAGGCCGGCGCGTCACCACGGCGGCTCAACGAATAGACCATGCGTGAGGCGGTGTACAACGACGAGTTCAGGCAGCTGGTCACCGAAGTCAGCACGACGAAGTCGATGATGGCCTTGGCATGCGGCACGCCGAGCGTATCCAGCACCGTGACATACGAGCCTTCAGTGGCCAGCCGTGGGTCGGTCCAAGGCACCAGCGCGATGACGATGAAGATCGACAGGATGTAGAACAGCGTGATCCGCCAGATCACCGAGTTGGTGGCCTTGGAGATGTGCTTGCCCGCCTCGTCGGACTCTGCAGCGGCAATGGTCACCACCTCGGCCCCAAGGAACGAGAACATGGTGATCAGCATGGCGCTGAGCACCGCGCCGAAGCCGTTGGGCATGAACCCACCGGTATCCCACAGGCGCGAAACACCGCTGACACCGGCGCTGGGCAGCAGGCCGAAAATGGCACAGGCACCCAGAATGATGAAGGCGACGATGGCAATGACCTTCACCAGCGCCAGCCAGAACTCGAATTCACCGTAGTTTTTCACGCTGAACAGGTTGGTGGCGGTCAGCAGCAGCGTAATCACCAACGACAATACCCAGATCTCCATCTGCGGCACGTAGGTGTTGATGATGGTGGCGGCAATGTTGGCTTCGATGGGGATGATCAACACCCAGAACCACCAGTACAGCCAACCGATGGTGTAGCCGGCCCACTTGCCGATGGCAAGGTCGGCATAGGTGGAGAACGAGCCGGTGTCCGGCGAAGCGACTGCCATTTCCGCCAGCATGCGCATCACCAGCACCACCAACCCGCCCGCCAGGATATAGGCCAGGATGGTTGCAGGCCCGGCTTCGGCGATGGCCCGCCCAGAGCCAACGAACAGGCCGGCGCCGATCACCCCGGCAATGGACAGCATGGTGACATGCCGCGATTTCAATCCATGACTCAAATTGTTTTTGTCTGTTTGCATGGTCTTACCTTCTTATTCTTGTCATGCCCGCGCTAGGCCGTCAGCACGCATGGCTAGCGAACGTGGGCGCGAAAAAGCCCGCCCTGCCCTAAATGGTGAGTAGGGCAAGGACGGGTTGAGTAAAACGAAACGCAGATCCGCCGGGGTTAGCTGCCGCCTCAGCCCGCAGCGCGCTGCTTGCCCGCCAAGTCAGGCTTGAGCGAGCCGCCCCCTTGGCGGCTGACTTGTTCGCAGACCTTCTCGACGATGTAGGCGCCGATCGGAATGGCAGAGGTGGCGGCAGGCGACGGCGCATTGCACACGTTCACGCTGCGTGCGGAGTTGACGAAGAGGAAGTCGTCGATGAGCTTGCCATCGCGTGACACCGCCTGTGCCCGCACACCCGCCGGGTATGGCGTGAGGTCGTCCTTGGTGATGCTCGGGCAGTACTTCTGCACCTGCTTGAGGTAGCCGCCCTTGAACAGCGAGTTTTTCATCTCGATCAGGCCCGGCCGCAGGTTCTTGGCCAGCACCTTGAGGATGCCGGGTGTGGTCAGGGTCTGGAACATGTCGCCAAGGCTGACGTCGGACTTGCGATAACCTTCGCGCTTCATCGCCAGTACCGCGTTTGGCCCGACGGTCACGGTACCGTCGATCATCCGCGTCAGGTGCACACCCAGAAACGGCATGGACGGGTCCGGAATCGGGTAGATCAGGTGGTTGACGATCTGGTTGTGCTGCTTGGGCAGCAAGTAGTACTCGCCGCGGAACGGGCAAATCACGAAATTGGTCTGGATGCCCAGCATGCTCACCACGCGGTCGGCCATCAGCCCCGAGCAGGTGACCAGGAAGCGGCTGTGGAACTCATCGCTGCGGGTACGCACGATCACCTCACTGGCGCGCTCTTCCAGGCCAATCACCTCGGCGCTGTAGCGGATCTCGCCACCGGCACGCTGGAACTGACGGCCCATGGCCGCCGTGACCTCGGCGTAATTGACGATGCCGCTGGAGGGGACAAAGATCCCGCCCAGGCCGACGATGTTGGGCTCGCGCTCATGCAACTCGGCAGCAGACAGCCATTCACGCTCCAGGCCATTGGCCGCAGTGCGCTCCCACAACGCCTTCATGCGTTGCATTTCCAGGTCGTTGGTGGCCACCAGCAGCTTGCCACACTCATCGAAGGCGATGCCGTGCTCGGTGCAAAAGGCCTTGGTCGCCTTGTTGCCTTCCAGGCAGAAGCGCGCCTTGAGGCTGCCAGGGGTGTAGTACACCCCGGCATGGATCACGCCGCTGTTGTGCCCGGTCTGGTGGCGGGCCGGGCCGGACTCTTTCTCCAACAGGAGAATCTTGGCGTCCGGGTACACCTTGATCAGGTGCATGGCAGTGGACATGCCCACAATGCCACCGCCGATGATGATGAAGTCGTACACAGTGTTACCTCCCGCGCCGTGTTTACTGGCCGCGCTGGTACAGCGGCTTGGGGAAGGCGACATAGCCGCGTTGGCGCATCAGCTCGCGGCGCAAGCCATCGTGCGGGGTGAAGCGGTCGCGGCCGTGGAGCCAGAACAGATTATTGATCAAGACGAAGCTGCCCACTGCCACCGGAACGGAAAGTTTCTTGTCGCTGCCCTCCAGCGATTCGGACAAGGCGTTCAGCCAGATACCTTCCTCGAAGTTTTCCGGCTGCACGAACTGGTCGATGTAGCGCATGGTCGGCCGGCCTTCGGTATCGGTATCGAACACCGAATGGAACACGTCCTCGGCCACTTTCTTGCTCGGTGGCGCGGTCCAGCGCATCTCACGGCGCGCCATCGGGTGGCGGAAGAACGCGTCGCAGTCCTCCCAGTCGTCCAGGTGCAGCAGCAGCGAATTGCCGCCTTCCATGTTCTTTTCGTCGATCTTCAGCATCAGCACATAGTCGGTGATCTGGTTCACGAAGGTGCCGTCGTTGTGCAGCTCCATGACGCGGTGTGGCTGGCGCAGGTAGCTGTCGGAGTTGTCGCTGTTCACGACCACGAAGCGGGCGTAGTACTGGCCGCTCATGGCGTCGTAGTTGGAGCGACCGATCAGGTGGGCGCAGGCGGTGGTGAACTTGACCATGTCCTCGGCCTGGCTCACGTCATCCAGCCCGACCGGGGTGATCAGCATGCCGCCGCTGGCGCGGTCGAGGATGGTGTTGAGCAATACCGGGCGCAGCGTGCCTTCGCACAGATCATCAAGGATTTCGCCCACCCGGAAACGCAGGAACGACTTGTACTCCAACGCCTGCACCGGCCACTCGGCCACGGCCTTGACGAACGCCTCCACGGTCTCGCGGGCAAAGGTCAGTTCAAGCAGACGCGGCGACTGCTTCGAAGGGGCGATGGTGTAACCCCGCGGTTCGAGTGGCAACGGCATGACAAGTTCGTCGATCTGCGTAAAAGCGTTCATGGCTAGGTCCTGGCAGAAAAAGTGAGTGGCGCCGCCCAGTGTGTGATCTGGATCAGTGCAGGCGAAGCAAAAATATCGCCACTCAACAGAAATGTCTACATTTTTATAAAACGAAGATAAAGAGCGAGTATGTCCATTGTTTTTCGTCCGCCAGTGGTTTCGGTATGATCGGCAAAACGTTTTGAGGAACAGGACCTTGGAAGCGCTCGCGCCCCGACAAAATTCAGCATTCAGCGGGTATGAGAGGCTCAAGAAAGACATCATCCGTGGCGTGTTCAAGCCGGGGGAAAAGCTCTTGATGAGCACCCTCAAAGACCGCTATGAACTGGGTGTAGGGCCTCTGCGCGAGGCGCTCTCGCAGTTGGTGGCCGAGCACCTGGTGAATGCCATCAGCCAGAAGGGCTACCGTGTCGCCCCCATGTCACTGGCGGAGATGAACGACATCTACGATGCCCGCGCCAACCTGGAAGCCATGATCATCAGCCTGGCCATCGAACGCGGCGACGACGCCTGGGAGGCCTCGGTGCTGGCCTGTTCGCATACCTTGGCCAAAGTGGTGGAAGTGAAAACCCGCGAGCAGCGCCTGGACGTCTGGGACGAGCGGCACAAGGCGTTTCACACCGCCATCGCCTCCGGCTGCGGCTCCAAGCACTTATTGCAGGCACGCACCTACCTGTTCGACCAGGCCGAGCGTTATCGGCATCTGTGGCTGACGCAGACGGTGTTTTCCGAGCAGGCCCTTGAACTCAAGCGCCAGGAGCACGCGGCGTTGGTGGAGGCAATTCT
The DNA here is from genome assembly GCF_014269095.1 of Pseudomonas sp. SWRI50. NCBI lineage: Bacteria > Pseudomonadati > Pseudomonadota > Gammaproteobacteria > Pseudomonadales > Pseudomonadaceae > Pseudomonas > Pseudomonas sp. SWRI50. The sequence continues at coordinate 29,810 of NZ_JABWRW010000010.1, forward strand.
GGCCCGCGACGCCAAGCGCGCCAGCGCCATGATGCACTCGCACCTGATGACCCCCGTGCCAATCATCGCGCAAATCATGCATGCCGAGGGCATCGGGCGCGGGGAGTAGGCCGTCAGGCGGCGGCCTGGCGCTGGACCACATAGTGCCGGGCTTTGTCGAACGCCCAGTTGTACACCACGGTGTAGGGCAGGATGATCACGAAGAAGCCCAACTCGACCATGAACGCCTGAAGCAGCGAAATATCCAGCATCCAGGCCGCCACGGGCAGGCACCACACCACCAGGCCTGCCTCGAAGCCCAGGCCATGGGCGACACGCGCCCAAGGCTTCCAGGCAACCCGTTCGGTCTGCACGACGCGGTCGATCAGTGCGTTATAGGCCACGTTCCAGGCCATGGCGATCACTGACAGGGTCACCGCCAGCCCCCCGGCCGTTGCCAACGACTTGCCCAGCACCCAGGACAACAGCGGTGCGCACAACAGCACAGCGAATACTTCATAACCTACGGCATGGACCATGCGTTCGGTGAAAGAGACCTTTTTCATCTTGAATTCCATCATTTGCTTGAGACGTGCTTCCTATTTTCTTTGATGGAACAGATACTCGCGATATAGCTCCTATCGGTTTTATCAATACCTATGCGCTACTCACCTGAAGCTTTGCTTGCCTTTGTCGAAGCCGCCGCGCTGGGCTCGTTCTCTGCGGCGGCCCGCAAACTGAAGAAAAGCCAGTCCACCGTGAGCATTGCGATAGCCAATTTCGAGGCGGATATCGGCTGCCCCCTGTTCGACCGCGGCGGGCGCCACCCTACGCTCAATGCTGCCGGGCGCCAGGTATTGCCCCATGTCGAAGCGATCCTCGACGCCAGTGCCGGGCTCGACGCCCTGTCACTGAGGCTGGCTGAGCACGTTGAAGCGTTGGTCTCGGTGGTGATGTCGGACAGCTACAGCGTCACCTTCCAAAGCGCGGTCATGGCCGGCTTCGCACACAGCTACCCGCATACCGAGCTGCGCTGTGGGCCCTCGGAAGACGCTGACGTGATCGAGTTGGTGCAGCAGGACATGGCCCAGATCGGCATTCTTGCCGCGCAGCGCCAATACCCCGCCGATGTCGCCGTGGCGCGCCTGCCTGAGCAGGCGGAGTTTTGTGTGTACGTGAGCGCCGAGCACCCGCTGGCGGCGCTGAGCACGGTGCAGCGCCAGCACTTGGAGACCGTACGCCAGCTGTACATCAAGACCTACGCCCCCAGCCTGCACCACGACCGCGGCCAGGCCTGGTCGGCGCCGGACTACCTGACCTTGCTGGAGTTCGCCGCCCGTGGCTTTGGCTGGGCAGAACTGCCCAAGGCCCTGGTCACGCGCTTTGGCAGCGGCTTGGTGGAATTGCAGGTGGCCGGTTATCCGCGCCGCGTCGACATGGACATCGCCTGGTCCCGCCGCCGAGCCCTCGGCCCAGCCGGGCAATGGCTGGTGCAGCGGTTGCTGGGCGTATAGGAAATCGACCAGACAACAGTGAACATTGTGGGAGCGGGCTTGCCCCGCGAATGGGGCTACGCGGTGCATGGCACCGGCTTCGCCGGTGTTCGCGGGGCAAGCCCGCTCCCACGTCAATTTTTAGAAATGGCGCAAGACAGTTGCTCCCACAGGATGATGGGCTAAAGCCGCCCAAACAGTGCACCCAAGCGCAACAAGCAGTACACCCACCGACAAGTCAGCCACCCCGCTCGCCCCGTAGCCTGTCACCACGCGCCGATCAATGCGGCACGCACCCAAAAGCACAAGAACAAACGTTGGTGACCTATGAAAACAGTAGATCCGATCACCCTTGCGGTGGTCCGGGGTGCGCTGGAAACAGCGCAGCGCGAAATGACCTTGACGTTGGAAAAGACCGGCCGCTCCAGTGTGTTCAACCTGGCCCATGATTACTCGAACTCGTTATTCGACCACCTCCCCGAAATGATCCTGCAAGGCCAGGACATCCCCATCCACCTGGGTTCACTGATCCCCGCCATGAAGTGTGTGGCCGAGTTTTTCGGTGACGATATCGCCGAAGGTGACGTGATCTACCACAACGACCCGGCGTACAAGGGCAGCCATATCCTCGACTGCTGCATGTACAAGCCGGTGTACTACCAGGGCGAACTGGTGTTCTGGACTGTATGCAAAGGCCACCTCACCGACATCGGCGGCCCGGTACCGGCCGGCTACAACCCGGACGCCAAGGAAATCTACGCCGAAGGCCTGCGCATCCCGCCCGTGAAGCTGTGGGAAAAGGGCAAGCGCCGCGAAGACGTGATCAACTTCATGCTCACCAACATGCGCGCCCGCCCCTATCAGGAGGGCGACCTCAACGCCCAGTACGGCGCCTGCAAAGTCGGTGAGCGGCACCTGCTCGACCTGCTCGACAAGTACGGCGTGGAGCAGGTGCGTGCCTGCATCGCCGAGCTGAAGAACATGGCCGACCGCCACATGCGCGCCTTGCTGCGTGACGTGCCGGACGGCCACTACCGCGGCACCGCCGTGCTCGAAGACGCCGGCCACGGCCTGGGCGAACTGGCCATCACCGCGCATGTCGAGATACGCGGCGAGCAAGCCCATGTGCGTATCGAAAGCCCGCCGCAGGTGCCCTACTTCATCAACTCCTACGAGGGCAATTCGGTGTCGGGTGTGTACCTTGGCCTGATGATGTTCGCTCAGGTCGCACCGCCCTACAACGAAGGCCTGTATCGCTGCGTCACGGTCGATGTCGGCGCCAAGGGCACGCTGTGCAACGCCCAGGAGCCAGCCCCCCACGTCAACTGCACCACGACTCCGATGGAAACCTTGGCCGATGCCGTGCGCACGGCACTGGAGCAAGCCTCGCCGCAGCGGGTCACGGCCTCCTGGGGGCATACCAGCGGTATCAACATCGCCGGCCACGACCCACGCAACGGCAACAGCGAGTACGTGACCATGGTCCTGGCCTCGATCATTGCCGGCGCGGGGGCCAACAAAGTCATGGATGGCTGGCATGCCTGTGGGCCGCTGTGCTGCTTCGGTGCCTTGATGAGCGGTGACATCGAGCTGCTGGAGCACGCCTACCCGATACTCATCCACCGCTACAGCCTGATGGCCGACAGTGGCGGCGCCGGTGAATTTCGCGGCGGCTCCGGCACCCGCTTGGAGATCGAGCCCCTGCAACACGCGATGACCGTGGTCGGCTTCGGCGAGGGCCGCCAACTGCCCACCGCCGGCGCCGCCGGGGCCCGCAATGCCCTGCTGGAGCCCAAACTCGGCCGCCTGATCCACCGTCATGCCGATGGCTCGGAAGACCACTACACCCAGAACCCCATGCTCACCCTCCAGCCCGGCGAGCGGATCATCAACATCAACCCGGGGGGCGGCGGTTATGGCGACCCCCTGCGCCGCCCGGTAGCCGCCGTGCTGCAAGACCTGCGCAACGGCCTGGTCTCGCCCCACGGCGCCGCCCTGGAATACGGCGTGGTTGTCGATGCTGGCGGCCACCTCGACGAAACCGCCACCCGCCTTGCCCGCGACCTGCACTGACCGGAGACCCTTCATGCGCAATCAATATCGCCTGGGCATCGACGCCGGCGGCACCTTCACCGATTTCATCCTGGCTGACCGCGATGGCGGCGTGCAGCTGTTCAAAGCCCCTTCCACGCCGCAGGACGGCACCCTGGCCATCCGCGCTGGCCTGGCGCAAATCGCCGACGCCACCGGCCGCACGCCGGCCGAGATCATCGCCAACTGCGACCTGTGCATCAACGGCACCACGGTCGCCCTCAACGCCCTGATCGAACGCACCGGGGTCAAGGTCGGCCTGCTGTGCACCGAGGGCCACGAGGACAGCCTGGAAATCCGCCTGGGCCACAAGGAAGAGGGCCACCGCTATGACGCCCACTACCCGCCCGCGCACATGCTCGCCCCGCGTCACCTGCGGCGCCCGATCCGCGGCCGCATCCTCGGCGATGGCCGCGAGCACAGCCCGCTGGACGAGCACGCGGTGCACGAGGCCATCGACTACTTCCGTGCCGAAGGCGTGGAAGCGGTGGCCATTTCCTTCCTCTGGTCGGTGCGCAACCCCAGCCATGAGCAGCGTGCCGCCGAACTGGTCAGGGCAGCGCTGCCCGGGGTGTTCGTTTGCACAGGCGTTGAAGTATTCCCGCAAATCCGCGAATACACCCGCACCTCTACCACCGTGGTCAACGCCTACCTGAGCCCGGTGATGGCGCGCTACGTGGCGCGTATCGACAGCCTGTTCGAGGAGCTCGGCGCCCAGCAACCGGTGCGCTACTTCCAGTCCAACGGTGGCCTGGCGCCCGGCCACCTGATGCGTGAGCGCGCGGTCAATGCCATCAACTCCGGCCCGGCTTCGGCGCCCCAGGCGGGGCTTTCGGTCGCCCGCCCGTTTGGCATCGACAACGTCATCACCGTGGACATGGGAGGCACCTCGTTCGACATCACCCTGACCAATGCCGGGCGCACCAACTTCAGCAAGGATGTGGACTTCCTGCGCCAGCGCATCGGCGTGCCGATGATCCAGGTGGAGACACTGGGTGCCGGCGGTGGCTCCATCGCGCACCTCGACGAGTTCGGCATGCTGCAGGTCGGGCCCCGTAGTGCGGGCGCCAAGCCTGGCCCGGTGTGCTACGGCAAAGGCGGAAGTGAACCCACCGTGACCGACGCCAACCTGGCCCTGGGCTACCTGCCGGACCGTGCGTTGCTGGGCGGCAGTATTACGCTCAATCGCCAGGCTGCGCTGGAGGCCATCCGCAGCAAGATCGCCGAACCGCTGGGCATCAGTGTTGAGCGCGCCGCGTTTGGCATTACCACCCTGGTCAACCTGAACATGGTCAACGGCATCCGCCGTGTCTCCATCGAACGCGGCCACGACCCGCGCGACTTCGCCCTGATCGGCGCGGGTGGCGCAGCGGGCATGCACGTGGTGCGCCTGGCCGAAGAAATTGGCATGCACACCGTGTTGATCCCCAAGGTGGCCTCTGGCTTGTGCGCCTTCGGCCAGATCCTTTCGGATGTGCGCTACGACCAGCTCACCAGCCTGTCGATGCGCCTGGACGCCGAACACGCCGACCTCGCGCAGCTCAACCAGGCCCTGGCCGAACTGCGCCAGCAAGGCTTGGCGAACCTACGCGAAGACGGCTTCGGCGACCAGGCCAGCAGCTGCCACTACACCCTGGAAATGCGCTACAGCGGGCAGATCCATGAGTGCAGCGTGGAACTGGAGCGCCACAGCCTGGACAGTGACGGGCTGGCAGCGTTGATCGAGTCCTTCCACGCTCGCCACCAGACGCTGTACTCGTACAGCGAACCCGACAGCCCAGTAGAACTGGTCAACCTGGAGTGCTCGGTGATCGGTCACCTGCCGCGCCCACCGCAGCCAGAACTGCAGGGGCCGACCCAGCCACCTGCTGCAGTCCCAGCGGGCGAGCGCCCGATGCTGTTCAGTGCCGACGGCGAGTGGCAGCACACCCCGGTGTTCAACGGTAACCACCTGCTGCCCGGGCAAACGGTGCAAGGCCCCTGTGTGATCGAGGAGGACACCACCAACATCGTCGTGCCGCCAGGCTGGCAGGCCTGCCTGGAACCTTCGGCCACGTACCGGGTGACACGCGGGGCTTGATCAAAGGGTCGGCACGCGCCGATCATGGGCGTGACACCCGCCCGGCAGCGTTGCGCTGCCGGGCGTTTTTGCACAATAACAAGAGCTGCTTGAGTAGCTTGCCTGCAGTTCCTTTTTTCAATGCTGCCCTCTTTGAAAAAGGACAACCCATGCCCACAGAACTGTCGACCCATGGCTGGCCGCAACCCGAACGCCAGGCGCGCTGGGCCGAAGCCATCAGCGACACCTACTTCCCCTTGAGCTTGGAATTTGCCGCCGAGCAACCCTTCAATGGCCACCTGCAGCGCTGGAGCACCCCCAGCACGCCGCTGAGCCTGTCACGCCTGCGCTCCAGCCAGCTTGGCTATTCCCGCAGCAAGGCGCACATCGGCCAGGACACTGACGCGTTCTACCTGGTCACCGTGCCCAGCCGCAGCGAGGTGCACTTCGAGCAGGATGGCCATCCATTGAGCTGCCGCCCAGGCGGTTTCATCGTCGAGCGCGGCGACGCGCCTTACCGTTTCCATTACCGGGCCGAAAACGACCTGTGGGTGCTGAAGCTGCCTGAACGCGCGCTCAAGGCCAACTTGCTCGGGCACAAGCGCTACACCCGCCACTGCTTCGACGCCAGCCAAGGCCTTGGGCGCATCTTTGTCGAGCAACTGGACCTCTGCGCGCGCCACTTCGACGCCAGCCCCGCAGCCGCCCGCCACCTGCTGCTGGAGCAGGCCAGTGCGACCCTGCTGCTGGCCTTGCAGCAGGACGAACGGGTGCTGGGCAGTGAAGGCTCCAACCTCAGCACGTTGCACCTGACCCGTGTCGAGCACTACGTGCTGCAAAACCTCGGCGACCCCGACCTGTCACCGCAAGCCGTCGCCACGGCCTGCGGCCTGTCATTGCGCTACCTGCACAAGCTGTTCTCGATCACGCCCTATACCCTGGGCGAATGGGTGCGCCAACAGCGCCTGGAGGCAGTGCATCGCCAGCTGTGCGACCCGCACTGCCATCTGTCTATCGGCCAACTGGCGTTTCGCTGGGGTTTTGCCGACCAGGCGCAGTTCACCCGGGCCTTTCGCCAGCGCTATGGGTGTACCGCCCGCGAGGTGCGCGCGGCGCGCGCGCACTGAAGGCGGCGGCGCAGGGATGCGCCGTGCTCACTCGATCGCCGTGGTATCGACCTCTTTCCAGCTGTCATCCGGGTCGAAGCGTTTCATCTCCTTGGCCAGCCTGTCCCCGTGTGGCCCGAGGTCTTTCTCGAAGACCTGGCCGTCATGGCTGATCATGAAGCTCATCACCCCTGTGTCGTCATACTTCGCTGGCCAGGCGATCAGGGCAAAGCCGCGGCTCATCTGGTTGCCAATCAGGTAGCTGTAAGCGCCACCGGGAGCCGACGGGCCTTGCGCATCGAGGATGCGGAAGTGGTAGCCATACCAGTCGTCACCCACCACATCCTGGCCGAACAGCGGCCCCAGCGGGCTGACCTGCCCATCACCTTCATCGTCCCAGTACAGGCCGTCATGCTTGCCAGGCTCGCTGAAAATCTTCTGCGCGTATTCCAGCGCACCATTGCCGTTGCGGTCTTGTGAGGCGTAGTCCATCTGCGCGTCGTGGTACGCCAGCATCGACTGCAGGGCGCCCAGTTCGTTGCGGCCAATGCGCCGGGCGCGGATTTCGGCACTGCCGGCCTTGAGGTCGAAACGCCAGCCTTGGCTGCTTTTGCTCAGGGGTATAGGCAACGTCCAGTGATCACTGCCCACCGCCAGTATGGCCTTGCCCTGGGCCGTCATGTCGATGCTGTGCTGCGCGCGATACTGCTCCAGGAACGTGTCCACATCGCTGCGTTGCACACCCCCACGCGGGATGTAGGTACGCCAGTCATCGCCCAGCAGTTGGGCCAGGCGGGCTTCATCCGCCTTCTCTTGGCCCAGCGCCGCGACGAAGGCCTCCACGGCCTTCTCCGGTGTCGGAAAAGCGTCTTGCGCTGCGGCCAGGGATGACCAGGCCAGGCCTGCAGTGAGCAGCAATGCCCCGAGTAATGGACGGTTCATCGACGGCCACCTCCCCCGCGGCGTGCAGGCGCACTGGGCCGGGAGATCGGGTGCCCGGCGGCACGCGATGCGTTCGGCCGCTGGGCGAACGACTGGCTGGTGCGGCCGCGGCTGGCCTGCGCGCTGGTGCGCGACGGCGAGCGCACGCCATCGAAGGCATTGTTACGCGCCCGGCCTGCGGTATTGGCGGGGCGGTTCTGCGCCCCTGGCCGCGCCTGGCCTTCACCTTGTCTGCGTGAGTTCACCTGGTTGTTCTGCTGCCGGCCTTGGGTATTACGTGTGTCCTGTCGGCGGTCGGCTGGCCGTGCCGCGTCGTTACGCGATTGCATGCGATTGCCGACCGAATTGCCCGCCTGCGCCTCGCGCACCTGCTGGCGGGCCTGGCGGTTGCTGGTGGCCGGCCGCTCGATGCCAGCCCGGTCCATTGAAGCCCTGGCGTTGTTGCGTGCCTGGGCACGCTGGGCGTCGTCGCCACGGAACGCGGTACGCTGGGTAGCACCGTCCAGCTGGCGACCATATTGCTGGCGGCTGCGGGCATCGCGGTAAGGCACACCCTCGCGGTTCGCGGCGTTGTGCTGCCATTTGTTCTGGTTGTTGGTGATGCGGTTGTTGCCGTTGATGTTGTTGTAGCGGTTGACGTCGATGTCGATGTCATTGTTGCCCCAGTCACAGTCGCCCCACAGCGAACTGACAATCGCCACGCCCGTACCGAAGGCCAGGCCCGCCACCAGCGCAGAACCGGCGTAGTACATCGGCGGTGGCGGGTAGTACACCGGCGGCGAGGCCGGGTAAGCCCAGGTGCCGTAGGTGGTGGTGGGGTTGTAGCTGGGCACGTACACCACTTGCGGGTCGGCCGGCTCGATAATGATGGTGGTGGGCGGGCTGCTGGCCGGGGCCGCCTGCTTGCTGCTACCACCGCTGGAAGCCGGCGCTGCCGCCGGAGCCGCCTGCACGGTCACATTCTGGTACTGGTTGCTCTGCAGGTTGCCGGCCGCCTGCGCTTGATGACGCAAGCGCTGCACGCCGGCCATGACATCGTCGGGTTGCGCGAGGAAGGCGTCGCCCAGGCGTTGTACCCACACGGGGTCCTGGCCCAGGGTCGCCAGCAACTGCGGGAAGGCCACCAGCGCCTGCACGCTCGGGTCCCACGGCTGTTTCGCCACTTGCTTGACCGCATCGTCGCCAGAAGCCTTGGGGTTGGCCTTGGACCAGGTCACGGCTTCACTCACCTGCCCCGGGTAGGTGGCGGCCATCAGCACCTGGGCCAGCAACGCGTCGGGGTACAGCGCGATGGGTGCGAGCATCTGGTCCAGTTGCTCCTGGGTGAACACCGCCTCTTTGGCCGCGAGCGTGTCGGCTTGCGGGGCCGGGTCCGGCGCGGGTACCTCTTCTGCCAGCACCCGGCCAGGTGCAGCGCTCAGGCACAGCACCGCCGAAAGGACGGCAATCAATGGCATGCGCATCGCTAATCCCTAAGAGGTCAGACCGCGTGGGTTAAGGGTAGCAATGGCAATCCGTTTGACCAGCAGAGAGGGCGCTAACTTTTCGCACTGATGGTTGTATCGATAGTGACTATCGAACGAGGCAATTTCTACTGATCGGCCCGGCCCAATAACCTAGTGCCATTGATTCGAACTTGGCGAATCCCCGCACCCCGGAGCTACCCGATGAATACCCTGGCCCGCCTCTCGCTCACTGCCCTCGCCGCTACCGCCATCGCCCTGTTGGCCGGCTGTGCCAGCCACCCCGAACTGCGCCCGTACAGCGCCGAAGAAACCCGCCAACTGCAACTGGAAGCCTTGCAACGCCGTGGCCTGTCGCTGGACGACTATGAACAGCAACGGCGGGTGATCCAGCGTGCCAACGACCTGCCTGTGGTCACTGAAGCCGCCGACGCTGACCCTTCGACCAAAGGCTGAAGGGCCTAGCCAACGGTTCCCTCCTCCCGCCTACGCAGGTATCCTTTACCGCTCAACCGCAAGCCTTCCAGGACGGAGACCATGACCAGGCCCCTTCTGTTGCTGAGTGCTGCACTGCTCTTCAGCCCCCTGCTGCTGGCCCAGCAAATGAAACGCGAGCTGGGCGACATCGACTTCACGCTAGGCACCAAACCCTCCCGCAGCATGGCCCAAGGGCTGATTTCGCCCAGCGCCATCGGCGCATTCCATGGTGGCCTCGACCTCAGCCACCGCAGTGGCTGGTACCTGGGCCAATACGCCCCGAGCATGGGCGTCACCCCAAACTCCACACTGCGGTTGGACAGCTACCTGGGCTACAAGCACCACTTCGACAGCAGCCTGGGTTACGAGGTGGGTTTGATTCATTACAGCCAGCCCACTGTCGCAGGCCCCGACAGTTACGCGCTGTACGGCGGCGTGTCGGTGCTGGGCAGCCGCTTTGGCGGGGCGCTGCGCGACAACCCCGACAACCGCACCGGCACCCTCTTTGCCGACTTTGGCCAATTGCCGCTGTTCGACGTCGACCTCACCGTCAAACTCGCCCATCACCGTTTGGGTACGCCGTTCACCATTGGCGATGGCAGCCAGGTGAATGCCTTTTCCGACTGGTCGCTGGAACTGTCGCGGCCTTGGCTGGGCATCGACCTGAACCTGATCTACAGCAACTCCAACCTCAGTGGCGGCGGTTGTGATGCGTATTCGGGGATCAACACGTATTGCGAAAGCGTCGTCACGCTCAAGGCGCAGCGCAGCTTCTTTTAACGGCGCGGTGCCAGCGCCAGCGCGATACCGCCCAGCACTACGACACACGCCACTAGCAAACGCAACGACAGCGGCTCACCAATCAGGCAAACCCCGCCCACTGCGGCAATCACCGGCACACTGAGCTGCATCGTTGCCGCCTGTTGTGCGCTGACCTGCCTGACCACGCCGTACCACACGGCATAACCCGCCCCCGAGGCCAGCACGCCCGAGGCAAGCGCATACAGTAAACCGGGTGCGCTTAACTGCGTGCCGCCACCCACCCACAGCACGGGTGCCAGCAGCACCAGGCATGGCAGGCTGCGGGCAAAATTGCCGGCGGTATCCGCCAACGGCCTGGGTGAGCCTTTGCCTAACAGCGAATACACGCCCCACGCCACGCCCGAGGCGGCCATCAGCAAGGCGCTGGTCAAGGGTGGCGCCTCTGCACCGGGCAACAACAGCACCAGCAGGCCAGCAAAGGCGATCAGCATGCCCAGCAGCATCCGCGGGGTGATGCGCTCGCCTTTGTACGCGGCAAAACCAAACATGGTGATCTGCACGGCGCCGAACAACAGCAACGCACCTGCGCCAGCGCCCAGTTGCAGGTACGCCGCAGAAAACAGAAATGCATAAAGGAACAGCGCCAGGCCGCCTCTCCAACTGCCGCCCTGGGGGACTGCGGGCTTGCGTAGCCGTATCAGCAGCAAGAGGAACAGCGCACCACTGGCCAGGCGCACCACCGTGAACGATGCGGGGTCGATAGCCCCGTCCCGCAGTGCCAACCGGCAAAACACCGAATTGGCGGCGAAGGCCACCAGGCTGAACAGTGCGGGCCAGAGCCAGGCCCTGGCCTTGCGGTCGGTAAGCGTGGTGGTGCCGGTGCTCATGGTGGGGTCACCTCTGAGAGGGTTATTGTTGTTATATCGGCCCTGCAGCTACCGATATACAACAGAGTGTTTCCCTGGCGCCACCCCCGAGTGGCAGCCGCTACAGCGCTGCCACCGCGTCGATCTCCACCAGCATGCCGCCCAGCGCTAGCCGAGGCACGGGTATCAGTGTGCAGGTCGGTTTCATGAGCGGGCCCCAGGCCCTGTCAGCCTCGGCCACCCATTGCTGCAGACGCGCCTCGCTGTGATCGACGATCAGCAAGGTCAGCTTGAACACCTGTGCCAGGCTGGCGCCTTTGGAGGCCAGGGCCGTTTCGAGGTTGGCCAGGGCCTGTCGGGCCTGGTCGGCGAATGCCGGCGACAGATGCCCGTTGGCGTCCTCGCCGCCCTGGCCGGCGATATACAGCAAACGGCTGCCAGCAGGCACTTCTGCGACATGGGAATAGGCATTGCCACTGGGGTCATACAGCCCTGCAGGGTTGGACAGCTGGAAAGGTGCTGAACGGGACACGGTGAATACTCGCACGGAGAAAAGTGCCGCCGAGTATCAGACCTCGAGTTAGCTTGAGGTCAAGCGCTGTAGGACTTTTCACATGACGCGGTCAGCGTGTTGAACCACGTGTGTGTTTTCAGCGGCGTCTGCCTGCCGCTAGAGTGCAAAACCCGGCACGGAGGCCTGCCCGCAACAAGGAAAGCGACAATGACCAAGCACCACTTTCAACTTGCCTACACCATTAACCCACGGCATGACGGCGATGACGACGAGGCCGCCCGCGCCCGGCTGCACTTGCGCAACATCGGCTGGGACACCGTGGACCACATCGAAACCACCCTGCTAGGCGTGGTCCAGCTTTACCAAAGCACCACGGCAGCCCGTGTCGATGAAGCCGAAAAGCAGATTCGCGGCCGCATACACGAAGAGCTCAAAAGCCTGCGTGTGGTGTCGCGGGTGAAGTTTCACGGCAGCCTGATGGTCGACGGCCTGGGCCAGGCCATTTACTTCAGCATCGTGCCCTGAGCCGCGAGCAGTGACCGCACCAGGCGCCCCCGCGCCTGGTGCCATGGCCATCACTTTTCTTGCAGCACTGCCCTGCCCTTCACCGCTCGCGGCCCGCGCCACGCCCAGAACAACAGGCCAGGGAACGGCGCATAGACCACGAAGACGACCCACAGCATCTTGCGTTCTGCGCGGCGGTCACTGCCGATGATGTGCCAGATGGCCCAGATTTCCAGCAGGATCACAAAGGCCGCGATGATGATCCAGATCGTTCCGATTTCCATGAGCACTCTCCCATTTGGCATGTAATGGGTTGGGTTGCAGTGAATGCTGAGGGTTCAGATTGATTTACCTGGTGTCAGGGCGCTATATCCGGTCAACCTCAGTGACGCGCTGCCTGCTCCAGCGCTGCCTGCAACGCCACCGCATCGGCAAACGCCCGCTGGCTCACCAACGCACCGTGCTCCAGTTGCAACCACTGCACCTGGCCCTCCTGCCCCGGATAGCGACTGGCCACCCTTCCTTCACGGTCGAGCAGCACCCGATAGTTGTAATCGCGCATGGCGGGGATCGCGAACAACTTGCTGATCAGCGCCGGCATGCGCTGGATGTCGGCAACGAAGACCGCATCGCGGGCTTCCAAATAGCCCTTGGGCTGCTCGGCCAGTGCCGCCTTCACCAACTTGGCACCGTCCATGTCCCGCGCTACCAGCAGAATATGCGTGCCGGCATCGAGGCTGTACGCTTGGTCGTGCTGGTCGAGCAGCGTCCACGGGGCAAGCTTTTCGCCCGGCTCCAAGGCATTGGCCAGCAACGGCAACAGGCTGAGCAACAGGGTAACGGCATATTTCATCAACGGCATCCTCAATCGTAGAGTCACCTGGCAGATTGCCTTAACACGACCTGAAATACGACAGGCCCACCCGAGAGATTGTCTTTCCCCCGGCCACCCGCCACACTCCGCCTGGCCAGCCAGGAAGCGGAGTCCAGAGTGCCCACCCCACGCCAGTTCAGCAAGAAGACCAGCACCAGCAACATGCTGAGGCTAAAGTCCACCACCGGAAATGCCCAAGCGCCCTATCGGGTCGACTTCGTATTGCTCGAACACTTCTCCATGGCCAGCTTCACCGTGGCCATGGATGTGCTGGTCACGGCCAACCTGCTGCGCGCCGACAGCTTCCAGTTCACCCCACTGTCGCTGGACGGCGACCGGGTGCTGAGCGACCTGGGGCTGGAGCTGGTCGCCAGCGAACTGTCCGCCGAAGCGCTCAAGGAACTCGACCTGCTGATCATCTGCGGTGGCCTGCGCACCCCGCTCAAGTACCCTGAGCTCGACCGCATGCTGGACGACTGCGCCGCCCATGGCATGGCCCTGGGCGGCCTGTGGAACGGCGCCTGGTTCCTGGGCCGCGCAGGCGTGCTGGACGACTACGGTTGCAGCATCCACCCCGAGCAACGCGCCAGCCTCTCTGAACGCAGCCCGCAAACCCGCATCACCCCGGCCAGCTTCACCCTCGACCGCGACCGCCTCAGCGCCGCCAGCCCCAATGGCGCGATGGAGCTGATGCTCGGCCTGGTCCGCAGGCTGTACGGCGATGGCCTGGCCGAAGGCGTCGAAGAAATATTGTCGTTCTCCGGCGCGCGCTATCGCCAGGTCGGGCCCGGGGCGAAAAAGTCCATGAGCCTGCACATGCGCACCATCGTCGAGCTGATGGAAAACAACCTCGAAGAAACCCTCAGCCTCGATCAACTGGCCGCCTACAGCGGGCGCTCACGCCGGCAGATCGACCGCCTGTTCCAGGCCCAACTTGGCACCTCGCCGCGGCGCTACTACATGGAATTGCGCATCACCAAAAGCCGCCGGCTGCTGCAGTATTCCGACCTGTCGGTGATGGAAGTGGCAGTGGCCTGCGGATTCGTGTCGGTGTCGCACTTCAGCAAGTGCTATGCGGCGTACTTCGGCTACCCGCCGTCACGCGAGCAACGGCTGGGCGAGTGACCCCGCTCAGGCGCGGATATAGCGGATGACTGCGTCACAGATCATGTTCTTGTGGCGCTGCTTGATCTCGTCGTCGGCGAGGTCTATCTGGAAGATCTCGCCGAAGGTGTGGCGGTTCGACACCCGGTAGAAGCAGAACGAACTCATCAGCATGTGCAGGTCGATGACCTCGATTCCGGAACGGAACACGCCTTCCTGCTCGCCCCGACGCAGGGTGCTGCCGAGCGCTTCGAGCACCAGGCTGCTCATCTCGCGGATGACCGGCGACTGCTTGACGTACTCGCCATAGTGAATGTTTTCGGTGCAGATGATGCGCACGAAATCGACATTGCGGTCGTGGTGATCGAAGGTGAACTCCACCAGGCGACGGATCGCCTGCTCGGCCGGCAGCGACTCCAGGTCCAGGCTTTGTTCGGTCTTGCGGATATCACCGTAGAGCTTGACCAGGCACTCGACGTACAACTGCTCCTTGCTGCCGAAGTAGTAGTAGATCATGCGTTTGGAGGTGGCGGTGCGCTCGGCGATGGCATCGACGCGCGCGCCGGCCAGGCCCTGCTGGACGAACTCGTTGATGGCGGCCTGAAGGATGTCCTCGCGCGTTTTCTCGGGGTTGTTCTTGCGCGACTTGCGCACCCCTTCGATCTCAGGCTGGCCGAGGCTGACTACGGAATCACTCATACCCACTCACAGGCTGTTTATTGGAATGAGGGGATTATCCGTGAGCGCGGCCATGCAGGGAAGCACGCTGTTGGTCGGGTAGCCATCAAAGGGCATTACAGGCAAACCACTGGCGGCGCTTGTAGTCACGCCCCTCAACCCGCTAGCCTGCGTTTCTCTGCCCCGGACGGACCCTGCCGCATGCAACCGCGTGACCTTGCCGCTTACCTGTTTCTGGCCATTGCCTGGGGCTTTTCCTTTCTGGTGGTGCTCAAGACGGTGCACGCCTTTGGCTGGGTCGGCGCGGTCAGCCTGCGCTCGCTGATTGCCGGCAGTACTTTGGCCATTCTGGGCGCGGTGTGCGGCCGTGCCTTGCGCCTGCGACCGTTGCTGAAACCGCTGCTGGTGATCGGCGCCACTACCGTGGCCGGGCAGTTGATCGGTATGTCTTACGCCACGCCACGGATCGGTACCGCCATGGCGGCGATCTTCGTGGCCACCATCCCGCTGTTCTCGATGATCATCGGCCGTGTCTGGGGGCTGGAGAAGATCACCCTGCAAGGCCTCATCGGCCTGCTGCTGGGCTTTGTCGGCATCGCCATGCTGGTGGGCTTTCCGGCCCAACCGGTCAACGACGTCTTCATCCACGGCTGTATCGCGTCGCTGTTCGGAGCCTTGAGCGCCGCGTTCGGCAGCAACTACGCCAGCCTACACGTGCGTGGCCAGGACCCGTGGACGGTGACCGGCGGCGCATTCCTGGCCGGCGGCCTGATGACCTTGCCGCTGTTGCTGGTGGTGCCCGTGCCTAGCGTGCCCCAGGCCAGCGACTGGCTTTACCTGCTGATCAGCGGCGGGGTCATGAGCGCTACCACGTATGTGCTGTTTTTCGGCCTGGTCGCCCGTATCGGTGCCACCCGCGCCATCAGCGTAGAGTTCGTGGTCACCCTGGTGGCGGTGCTGGTGGGGGCGCTGTTCCTCGATGAAACCTTGAGCCTGCTGCAGGTCGCCGGCGGCGGGGTGATCCTGCTCGGCTGCATGCTGGTGCTGGGCTTGCTGCCCGGGCGCAAGCAACGCCTGCCGAGCTGAACGATCGGTCAGTCACGCTGCGCGGTGCTGCGCTCCATCGGTGGAGTCAGGTGCAGCACGCGGTTGCGCCCGCCCTCAGCCAGCAGGTAGCCGCCCTTGCCATCGGCGACGATAGACTGGGGCGCCTTGAGGAACGACAGCACAGTCTGGCGCGAGCCATCGGCGTCGATACGCAGCAGGCGGGCGCGGTGCGTGTTGTCTTCGCTGATCCACAAACCGCGCTGGTCGCAGAACAGGAAGGTTGGGTTACGCAGGCCATCGACCACCACCGGGTCCTGGCCGTCTTCGGACAACGCCCGGACCTTGCCGTTGGCTTTCTCGGTATACAGCAGGCGGCCATCGCTGCAGCGGGTCAGGCCTTCGGTTTCGGTAAGCCCGGAACGCAGCACGTCAAGCTGGCCAGTGCGCCAGTCATAGCGCATCAAGCGGCCATTGCCCTTGCGGTCCTCGATGGCATAGAGGAAATCGCCATCATTCCACAACCCTTGCACGCTCTCGCCGTCGAACAGCCGGGTCACCTGGCCATCGCGCGACAGGCTGACCGGCGCGAAGCCCCCTTCCTGGCTGAACACCCAGCCGCCGTCGACGGCGACCATGCCATCAGGTTTGGACAGGTTGTCGATCACCACGACCCGGTCGCCCTGGGCGGTGATCTTGAGGATGCTGCCTTTGCCGTCGTCCAGTTCGCGGCTGACCAGCAGGCTGCCGTCAGCTTGTGGCAGCAACGAGGCTGCTTTGGCCACGTCGCGGTGCAACACGTCGACGTCCCAGCCGCTGGCAGCCTGGACGGGGTAGAAACTCTGCCAGGCAAAGAAGCCAAGCGTGGCCGCGAGTAGGCTGGCAGTAGCGGTCAGGGCGATGCGGGTGCTGCGCTTGCGCAGGATGTGCGGCATGAAAAGGCTCCTCAAACGTGATCGGGATCCTAACAAAGCGATGTGAAAAAAAGTGATGGCACAGTGCCCTTCTGTGCAATCGCACGCCGCTAAACTACAAAAAGGATATAACAATAACTAAACATTCTAACCAAATGGAATTAAAAAATTGAAAGCCAAACGCCACCTCCTTAGTCTGGGCGCACGGATTACCACCCCCTTCCAGGAGCCCCCCTCATGCCCACCCGTGCCTTTTCCCCCTTGCGCCGCCTGTTGATCGGCGGCCTATTGGCCAGTGTCGCCAGCGCCTTGCTGCCCTGTTCCAACGCCCTCGCCGAAGACGCCAAAACCCTGCGGATCGGCTATCAGAAATTCAACAGCATCAACATTCTCAAAGGCAGTGGTGCCCTGGAGAAGGCCCTCGCCCCGCAGGGGGTGACCGTCAGCTGGCACGAGTTCGCCGCGGGCCCGCAACTGCTCGAAGCGCTGAGCACCGGCGCCATTGACCTCGGCCACGCCGCCGACGCCCCCTCGGTCTTTGCCCAGGCCGCCGGCAAGCCAGTGGTTTACCTGGCCGCCGAGCAACCCTACCCGCGCGGTATCGGCCTGGTGGTACGCGAACAGGACCACCTCACAGGCGTGCAGGACCTCAAAGGCAAGCGGGTGGCTACCGGCCGTGGCTGGAACGCGCAATACCTGTTGGCCGTCGCACTGGAGCAAGCCGGCCTGAGCTACCAGGACATCACCCCCGCCTACGTCAATAACGCAGCTGATGCCGTGGCCGCCCTGCAATCGGGCAGCGTCCAGGCCGTGACCCTGTGGGACCCGTTCCTTGCCGCGGCAGAAAGCCAGCCGGGCTTGAAGAACCTGCGTGACGGCAGTGGCTTGTCCAATAACCGCACCTTCTACCTGTCCACCGCGGCATTCGCCGACCAGCACCGCGCCCTGCTCAAGACCTTCTTCGCCGAGCTGGGCAAGGTCAGCCAATGGGCCAACGCCAAGCCCGCCGAAGTCGCCGCGCTGCTGGCGCCGCAGCTGGGGATCAAGGCCGATGTGCTGGAAGTGGCCAGCGAGCGCCGTAACTACAACGCCGTCGCCATCACCCCGCAGATCGTCGCCGAACAGCAGAAGCTGGCCGACACCTTCCAGGGCCTGGGCCTGATCCCGCGTAAGTTGCAGGTAGCCGATGCGGTCTACCCGGCTTCCGTGCTGCCGTGACCGGAGAATGACCGCCATGCCCCGCCCGATCCGCTTCAACGCGTTCAGCATGAACGCCGCCAGCCACCAGTCCCCCGGCCTGTGGCGCCACCCGCGTAACACCAGCGTGGCCTTCAACCGCCTGGGCTACTGGACCGACCTGGCCCGCCTGCTGGAGCGCGGCCTGTTCGACGCACTGTTCATTGCCGACGTACTGGGCATCTACGACGTCTACCAGGGCGGCCCTGAAGCGGCCTTGCGCGGGGGTGTGCAGGTGCCGGTCAACGACCCGCTGCTGCTGGTCCCGGCCATGGCCGGCGTAACCGAGCACCTGGGCTTTGGTGTGACTTTTTCACTGACCTACGAACACCCCTACCCCTTTGCCCGGCGCATGTCCACGCTCGACCACCTGAGCAATGGCCGTGTCGGCTGGAACATCGTCACCGGCTACCTGGACAGCGCCGCGCGTAATCTGGGCCTGGCCCGCCAACTGGGCCACGACCAACGTTACGACCTGGCCGAGGAATACCTGCAGGTGCTGTACAAACTGTGGGAAAAAAGCTGGGACGACGACGCGGTGGTGCTGGAGCGTGACAGCGGCCGTTATATCGACCCTTCCCGGGTCCACCCGATCGGCCACGTCGGCGAGCACTTCCAGGTGCCCGGCACACACCTGTGCCAGCCCTCGCCGCAACGCACGCCGGTGTTGTTCCAGGCTGGCGCCTCGGCACGCGGCCAGCAGTTTGCCGCGCAGCATGCCGAGTGCGTGTTCATCAGCGGGCCGACGACCACGGTACTGCGCCGCTATGCCGATGGCATTCGCCAGGCCAGCGAAGTGGCCGGGCGTGGTCGCGACGAGGTGTTGATCTACGCCCAGGCACTGTTGATCGTCGCCCCCACGCGTGAAGAGGCCGAAGCCCGCTTTGCCGAGTACCGGGGCTATGTCGACCTGGACGCCGCGCTGGCCCTGCTGTCGGGCTGGACCGGCATCGACTTCGCCGGCCTCGACCCCGACGCACCGATCGAGTATGTCGAGAACGATGCCGGCCGCGCCGCCCTGGCCGCCTTCACCGCAGCCGACCCTAACCGCCGCTGGACCGTGCGCGAAGCGGCCGAATTTGTCGGCCTGGGGGGCCGTGGCCCGGTCCTGGTGGGCGCTGCCACTGACATCGCCGACCAGTTGGAAACGTGGCTGGACGAGACCGGCATCGACGGTTTCAACCTCACGTACGCGGTGCAACCGGACGACCTGGCCAACGTCGTCGAGCTGCTGGTGCCCGAGCTGCAACGCCGCGGCCGCTACCCCTTGCACTACCAGGACGGCACCCTGCGTCACAAGCTGTTCGGCCAAGGCGACCGCTTGCCGGAGCAGCATGCAGGGCGCCAGGTTAGCATTCAGCAAGCAAATACCGGGTATTCCAACATTTAATTTGTAGATGGCACGCGCTCGACCCTATTCTGTCGGCACATCCCCTGCGCCGCACCGGCCGGTGCGGTTCACGGCACGGGGAGAGAACAACAAGTCGAGATCGTCCATGTCGAATCATTCCTACTTCGCCCCCCACGGTGGGCACCCAGCTCAAACCGAGCTGCTGACTGACCGTGCCATGTTCACCGAAGCCTATGCCGTCATCCCCAAGGGCGTGATGCGTGACATCGTCACCAGCCACCTGCCGTTCTGGGACAAGATGCGCATGTGGGTCATCGCCCGCCCATTGACCGGCTTTGCCGAGACCTTCTCGCAGTACATCGTCGAAGTGGCCCCGGAAGGCGGCAGCGAGCGCCCAGAGTTGGACGTAAACGCTGAAGCCGTGGTGTTCGTGGTCGAGGGTGAGCTCGACATCACCCTGGAAGGCAAGCCCCACACCCTGAAGCAAGGCGGCTACGCCTTCATCGCCCCAGGCGCCGAATGGAGCCTGCGCAACCACAGCAAGGCCAACGTCACCTTCCACTGGCTGCGCAAGCACTACCAGAAGGTTGAAGGCCTGGACCTGCCAGAGTCCTTCGTCACCCACCGTGACAACGCCACCGTCATCGAAATGCCGGGCACCGAAGGCCGCTGGAAAACCACCCGCTTCGTCGACATGGCCGACATGCGCCACGACATGCACGTCAATATCGTGACCTTCCAGCCGGGCGGCGTGATTCCGTTCGCTGAAACCCACGTCATGGAACATGGCCTGTACGTGCTGGAAGGCAAGGCTGTGTACCGCCTGAACCAGGACTGGGTCGAAGTCGAAGCCGGTGACTTCATGTGGCTGCGCGCCTTCTGCCCGCAAGCCTGCTACGCCGGTGGCCCAGGCAACTTTAGCTACCTGCTGTACAAGGACGTCAACCGCCACGTGCACCTGACGCTCAACCCACAGCGCTAAGCGTTTAGTTAAGCCCAGCCTGTTGGACCGAAGCCCGCCTCCCTGGCGGGCTTTCTGTTTGCCGCTCATACTGAACAATCCTGCCCTGCGCGGTGCTCACCATGAACCGCTACCGCCTGCTTGCCGCCTTGTTGCTGGCGCTGTCCAGTACCGTTCAGGCGACCGACGACTGGAACCTGGCCTACGACAGGGAAGGCATTCGTGTCTACCTCAGCGGCGCCGGCGATTCCCCCTACCAGCAGTTTCGCGGTGTCAGCACCATGAAGGCCAGCGTACGCACGTTGACAGACCTGCAGGAAAACCTGCGCGTGGCCTGCAAATGGCTGTATGCCTGCGCCGAGATGCGCTTGCTGGAGGTCGACGGCGACAGTACCTGGGTCTACCTGACCACCAACCTGCCGTGGCCGACCCTGCCGCGGGACATCGTGGTCAAGGTGACCACCGAACAGCGCGACGACGGCACCCTGCTGCGCCACCTGAGCGCCGACCCTGGCAAGATCCCCGAAGTGGAGGGGCTGATCCGCGTGCAGCGCCTTAGTGGTCAGTGGGTGATGAAACCGCTGGGTGACAAGCAGACCGAAGTCACGTACCAGCTCAAGGCAGACCCGGCCGGGGATGTGCCGGGGTGGCTGGCCAACCGCTTTGTGGTGGATGCCCCGGTGGTGACGTTACGCACGCTGCGGGCAGTGGCCGAGCGCCAGCACTGAAGGCATGCTGGCGACTACCGCCCTGGCGGTTTTTCTGCCACTGTCTGGGCGCGACGCGGACCAGCGCGTCGCGCCTTGCCAGGACGTCGCATGAAAACACAAGAATACGGCAACAAGCACAAAGGCTACCGGCGCATCATCCCGTCGATGACGGCACTGCTCGAATTCGAAGCCGTGGCCCGGCACAACAGCTTCACCCTGGCCGCGCAGGAGTTGGGCGTGACCCAGGCAGCGGTGAGCAAACAGGTCAAGCAGCTCGAAGAAACCCTCGGCAGCCAGCTGTTCCAGCGCCTGCACCGGGGCGTGCGCCTGACCAGCGAGGGCCAGGCCCTGTATGCGGTCATTTCCGATTCGCTGCAAAAGATCGCCTCGGTCTTCGACCGCCTCAGCGAGGGTGGCAATGAGCAAGAACTGGTGCTGAGCTGCACCGCGACGTTTTCCCAGCTGCGGGTCATGCCGCGCCTGGGCACCTTGCGCACCGCCCTGCCCCACGTGCGCCTGCGCCTGGCCACACAGATGTTCATGGGCGACCTGCGCAATCACGATGTCGATCTGCTGGTGCGCTATGGCAACGGGCGCTGGGAGGACGGCACCGCCGTGCAGCTGTTCGAGGAAGAAATATTTCCGGTGTGTTCACCCGACTGGCTCACCCGCAACAGCCTGCCGGAGTCACTAGAAGGGCTGTACGGCGCCGACTTGCTCGATGCCGATGCCACGACCGAGGGCTGGATGACCTGGCCTACCTGGTTCCGCGAAGCGGGTGGGCACCCGCCCAAACTTCGCTACAGCCTGCGTTGCCACTTGTACGCCGACACCGTCCAGGCGGCGCTGCATGGGCATGGTGTGGCGCTGGGGTGGGGTCGAATGGTCGATCACCTGTTGGCGTCCGGTGAGCTGGTGCGCCTGACCGACCTGGTGGTCAAACCCCGCGAGGCCTACTACTTGGTAGTGCCCCATGGCCGCAGCACTACCCCGACCATTCTGGGCTTGGTGGACTGGCTGCGCGACAGCTGAAAGCGACAGTGGCCGTGGGCGATACCCCAGGGCCAACTGCACTGCGCTTCAGGAAGCCGTAGCCGCTACTTGCCGAGCGCACACCTTAACCCGGCGCCGGTAGGCGAGCAGCAAGCCGATGTACCACAGCGGCATCACATACAGCGCGGTGCGTGTGTCAGGCTCGAGCGCCAACAGGCACAACACGAAGATCAGGAACAGCTGTGCCGATGCCGCCGTCACTTTGCCACCTGGCAGCTTGAACCTGGACTGCTCATGCGCCTTGGGGTTTTGCCGACGGTAGGCAAAGTAGGACATCAGGATCAGCGACCAGGTGACGATGATCATCACCGCCGAAATGGTCGACACCAACGTGAAGACCGTCATGACCTCCGGGATCACGAACAACAGCGTCAGCGCAATCGCCATGCACACCCCCGAAAACACCAGCGCCCTGACCGGCGTACCCGACCCGGACAGCCGCCCGAACGCGGTCGGCGCCTGTTGCTGGTGGGACAGGCCGTAAAGCATCCGCGACCCCGAATACACACCGCTGTTGGCCGACGAGGCGGCAGACGTCAGCACCACGAAATTGATGATGCCGGCCGCAGCCGGCAGGCCGCCCAGCAGGAACAGCTCGACGAACGGGCTGCGGTTTGCCGGCACATTTGCCCACGAGACCACGCTGATGATGCACACCAGCGAGCAGATGTAGAACAACAGGATGCGCACGGGAATGGTGTTGATCGCTTTGGGCAGGGTCTTTTCCGGGTCCTTGGCCTCTGCGGCCGCGGTACCGATCAGTTCGGTGCCCACGAACGAGAAAATCGCGATCTGGAAGCCGGCGAGGAAGCCGAGAATGCCATGGGGCATGACCACACCGGGTGCCACCAGATGGCTGAAGGACGCCGTGACCCCGGCTGGCGACGTGTAGGACGTGGCCACCATCACCAGCCCCGTGACCACCAGCAGCACGATCGCCACGATCTTGATCAGCCCGAACCAGAACTCGACCTCGCCAAACGCCTTTACCGCCAGCATGTTCAGGCCCAGCAGCAGGAACATCGTGGCAAATGCCGGTAGCCAGGTGGGCACCTCGGGGTACCAGTACTGGAAGAAGCCTGCCACTACGACCACATCACCCACCGCCGCGACCACCCAACTGAGCCAGTAGGACCAGCTGAGGATGAAACCGGCGCGTGGCCCCAGGTAGTTGTGTACCAGGTCTGCGAACGACTCCATGTGCAGGTTGGCCAGCAGCATCTCGCCCATCGCACGCATGATGCAGAACACGAAAAAGCCGATGATGGCGTACACCAAAATGATCGAAGTGCCGGAAAGCGCAATGATCTTGCCCGAGCCCATGAACAGCCCGGTGCCGATCGCACCACTGATCGAAATGAGCTGAATGTGCCTGTTTTCCAGCCGTCGCTTCAGCGTACGGCCAGGCTGCCCAGTCGCGTCTTGCGAGTTGCACGTTTGCTGCATAGTTGACCTCTTATTCTTTTTCTGTGAAACCACATCCCTTCACTGCGCACTTTAATTGGTACGCACGTGCACACGTGTTGTAATAACAAGCGCAGCAGGCATGGGTATTAACGCAGACGGAAATACACGCCCCGACGAAACTTCTCATCAGGCTTAATTAATTATGAAAGCCCATCACACGTGCACGCCGATTAATCTGGTCATGCCCGGCAAGACATTTAAACGTGAAACACAGGGTGCTGACGCTGTTTCATTTTGCCAGCCGTTGTGGTCAATCGGAACGCTACAGACTGCACACACGAAATGGGATTTGTTGCACTGTGAAAGGCCGGGGTGACAGTTTGCGCCAGGCGCCTGCCCATTCCGGCTATCGCAGTGATCACATCTTGAAGGTGGAGAGCAAAATGCTGGTCTCGGTGTTCTCGATGTGCTGTATCGAGCGAATGGTGTTCAACGCCCGGTCGAAGGCCTCGAGGGTGTCCGCCCGCAGCTCGGCCATCAGGTCCCAGCGGCCATTGGTGGTGTGGATGGCCACCACGTTGGGGTGCCCGCGCAGCGCGTGCTTGACCTCCGCAGCATGGTGGCCGCTGATGCCGATGCTGGTAATTGCCCGTACGCCTTGCTCCAGGGCATCTGACCTGAGGCGAATCGTGTAGCCCATGATCACCCCTTGTTCCTCAAGCTTGGTGATGCGGTTCTGCACCGTTGCCCTGGCAACCTTGAGTTTCTTGGCAAGGGTGAGGATCGGCGTGCGTGCATTATCACGCAACAGCGCGATCAGTTCCCGGTCTACAGTATCCATGGTGCCTGCCCATTAATCAGATTGTTATTCTAGGGTCGCAGATTGTCTAGAAAGATGACGAAACTGGCAACCTGCTCTCTTCAATTTGACGCAACCTTTCATCAAACTCTTCGTGCTGGCAACCCCTCAACAATCTTAAGCGTTCACCCTGCAGGCCTTGAGGTGAGAGCGCGCGCATAAAAGGTGCAAGAGCATGACGTATTTCATTGATGTTCCAACCATGTCCGATTTGGTCCATGACATTGGCGTAGCGCCCTTCATTGGTGAACTCGCCGCCGCCCTGCGCGAAGACTTTAAACGTTGGCAGGACTTTGATAAGTCCGCCCGTGTTGCCAGCCATTCGGAAGTGGGTGTGATCGAATTGATGCCGGTCGCCGACACGCATCGCTATGCGTTCAAATACGTCAACGGGCACCCTGCCAATACAGCAAAAGACCTCCATACCGTCATGGCCTTTGGGGTGTTGGCCGACGTGGCGACCGGTTACCCGGTACTGTTGTCTGAACTGACCATCGCCACCGCCCTGCGCACTGCCGCCACATCCTTGATGGCCGCCCAGGCACTGGCCCGGCCGAACGCGAAAAAAATGGCGCTGATCGGCAACGGCGCGCAAAGCGAATTCCAGGCACTGGCCTTCCACAAGCACCTGGGTATCGAAGAAATCGTCGCCTTCGACACCGACCCGCTGGCCACCGCCAAGCTGATCGCCAACCTCAAGGAATACAGCGGCCTTACCATTCGCAAGGCCCGCTCTGTTGCCGAGGCGGTCAAAGGCGTCGACATCATCACCACGGTGACCGCCGACAAGGCCTACGCGACCATCATCACCCCCGACATGCTCGAACCCGGCATGCACTTGAACGCAGTGGGCGGCGACTGCCCAGGCAAGACCGAACTGCATGCCGATGTATTGCGCAGCGCACGCGTGTTCGTCGAGTACGAACCGCAGACCCGTATCGAAGGTGACATCCAGCAATTGCCTGGCGACTTCCCGGTGGTCGACCTCTGGCGTGTACTGCGGGGTGAAACCGAAGGCCGCCAAAGCGACAGCCAGGTAACCGTATTCGACTCGGTGGGCTTCGCGCTCGAAGACTATACCGTACTACGGTATGTACTACAGGAAGCCGAAAAGCGCGGCCTGGGCTCAAAAATCGACCTGGTGCCCTGGGTGGACGAAGACCCGAAAGACCTGTTCAGCCACACCCGCGGCCGCGCTGCCAAAAGCCGCATCCGACGCGTTGCATAACCCTACGGTCAGCTCTTAATTTCGGTATTCCAGATGGCATTTCCAACGCGTTCGATTCAAGCACCTGCGGCAGTGGTCATGGTCAGGCCGCACGCCTTCACCCCCAACCCGGAAACAGCGGCAGACAATTCGTTTCAGAGCACCCACCCTGACGTCGCCGCGCAGGCCTTGGCCGATGTGGCGCGCGACGAAGTCACCCAGGCCGCGGGGCGGCTTGAAGCCGAGGGTGTGCGGGTACACCTGTTCGACGACTTTGGCGAGCAGAACACGCCGGACTCAGTGTTCCCTAACAACTGGTTTTCCACCCACCCGGGCGGCCACATCGCGATCTACTCGATGTATTCGCGCAACCGCCGCCGCGAACGGCGGGCAGATGTCATCGAGATGCTCAAGCATGAGTACAGGGTGCAGGATGTGATCGACTATTCCGGGCTGGAACAGGACGAGCTGTTTCTCGAAGGGACCGGGGCAATGGTGTTCGACCATTTGTCCAGGGTCGCCTACACCGCCCGCTCCAACCGCGCCGACCCGATCGCCCTCGAGCGTTTCAGCACGCACTTCAACTTCGAGCCCATGGTGTTCGACACGGCCGACGAACAAGGCACGCCGATCTACCACACAAACGTCCTGATGTGCGTGGCAACGGAGTTTGCACTGGTGGGGTTTGACACGTTCACCAACCCGAGCCGTGCGCAGGAGGTGCGCATGCGCCTGATCGAGTCGGGCCGTGATGTGATCGACCTGAGCAACCAGCAGATCAGCCAGTTTGCCGGCAACGCCATCGAGCTTTCCGGGCGTGATGGTCGAATCCTTGCGCTTTCGCGCAAAGCGTTCGACAGCCTTACGGGCCAGCAGCGTCAACGCATCGAGCGTTCGGCGCGGCTGGTGCCTTTGGATGTGCCGACCATCGAGATGGCCGGGGGCTCGGTGCGCTGCATGATCGCCGGGAT
The DNA here is from genome assembly GCF_014269095.1 of Pseudomonas sp. SWRI50. Classification (NCBI taxonomy): domain Bacteria; kingdom Pseudomonadati; phylum Pseudomonadota; class Gammaproteobacteria; order Pseudomonadales; family Pseudomonadaceae; genus Pseudomonas; species Pseudomonas sp. SWRI50. The sequence continues at coordinate 56,435 of NZ_JABWRW010000010.1, forward strand.
TCACCTGTCACCGAGAAGCTCACGCCCGCTTTCGATCAATTGATTCAACGTGTCGTGGAGGAGATCAACTGACCCTGTGGGAGCCGGCTTGCCGGCGATGCAAGCGCCGCAGTGTATGGCACCGGCTTTGCCGGTGATCGCCGGCGAGCCAGCTCCCACAAGACCCTGCTAAATCAATACGTTATGAGTTCCAAACGGTTTACTGCACAACCCCGCATGCCATCCGCGCACCACCACCGCCCAGTTTTTCCGGGTGGTCACTGTGGTTGTCGCCACCGGCATGCACCATCAACGCATGGCCTTTGAAGTCCGCAGCCTTGAGGCGTGGCGCGAGCACCGGATAGCTGGCCTTGCCATCGGCCCCCACGTACAGCGCCGGCAAGTCACCCCGGTGGCCGCTGTCATCGTAGGGGCCTTTATGCGCCTGGGTCGAATCCGGGTCCCAGTGGCCACCCGCCCCGCCAGCAGGCACCGGCTTGCCGTTCTCCTCCGTGGGAGCACACGACGCATTCTGATGCAGGTGGAAGCCATGCACGCCGGGTGGCAGGTCGTTGAGATCAGGGGTCAGAAGGGTGCCGTATTGGTTTTGCTCAATGCTGATGGTCCCGATCGACTTGCCTGGGCCGTCGGGGCCTGCCAGCTTGAGCTCCACCGTCTGGGCGGCCTGCGCAAGGCCGGTGCTGGCCAGCAATGCAACGAAAAGCGCTGCTTTCATGTTGGTTCTCCATGGCGTGGGATGACGGGTGTCGTACCCAGGTAACAGTTGGGACTGCACAGCCTGCCAGGTATTCCATTTGGCCACAGACTGAAACACTTCCCCCTGTGCGGTATGCACTCAGGCAGGTTGCTTGCGCGGTGTCAGCGACACCCAGTAGCGGGTCCGGTAATGCACCTGCAGCGGCAGGCTGGCAGCCAACAAGGCAAGGATGCGGTCGTTGTCGTCGAGCTGGAAGGTGCCGGTCACGCTCAGGCGCTCCAGGGCCGGGTCCCAACGCAGCAGCCCGGGGCGATAGCGGTCGAGTTCGCGCAATACATCGCCCAAGGGCTGGTTGTCGACCATCAACAGGCCTTGCTGCCAACCCGGTAACTGCGCGTCGAACGCCTCTATAGGCCCTGCCCCGCCTGCAGCAAGGGTTACCCTCTGCCCAGCCTGCAATGACAGCGCGCCGCCCTGGGCCGTTTGCAGGCGCACGGCGCCATCGCTGACCGACACGCGGTAGTGCTGCCCTTGCTGACGCACACAAAAACTCGCCCGGGTAGCAAAGACAGTGCCTTGGGCGGTCTGTACCTGCAACGGGCCGACGCAGTCCACGGCAATCTCACCCCGTACCAGTTGCACAACGTGCTGGCCGCCCTGCACAGACAGGTTCACCGCACTGGCAGTGTTCAAATGCACGCGCCCTCCCCCTGCCAGCACGTGGCCACGCCGTTCTCCGGTGGCGGTGTGCAGGTCGGCGCGCCAGCTGTCCACGGGTAGCTGACGGTAGCCATACCAAGCTAGCGGCGCCAGCGTGCCGATCGCCAGGGCCTGGCCCAGCAACCGGCGGCGGTCAGGGTCCGGACGGTCCAGGCAGGCCACGGCAAGCGACGATGGCACGGCGGAAAACTGCGTGCGCAGGGCCTCGGCTTTTTGCCACAGCGCTTCATGGGCAGCGCTGCGTGCACGCCAGCTAAGCAGCGCGGCAACCTGCCCATCATCCAGCGGGCCAGCGTCCTGCAAGGCCAACCAATGCGCGGCCTCGCGGGCCAGCTGCCGAGCGCGGGCGTCGACGGGCGCGCTCACAACGCCACCAACAGGCAATGCGCGTACGCCTTGACCATGTAGCGTTTGACCGTACGCTCAGAGACCTGCAAACGCTCGGCAATGGTTGCGTAGTCGACCCCTTCCAACTGCGCCCATAGAAAAGCTTGGCGCACGGCGCGTGGCAGGCCGTCGAGCAGTTCGTCCAAGGCCTGCAAGGCTTCAAGCAGTATCCAGCGTTGCTCCGGCGAGGGTGCCAGCGCTTCGGGCAGGTTGGCCAGGGCTTCCAGGTAAGCGCGCTCCAGGCTGCGTCGCTTGTAGTGGTTGATCAGCAGCCGCTTGCCCACGGTCAGTAGATAGGCCCTGGGCTCACGCAGGCTGGGTAGCGTCTGCCCGGGGTGCGCGGCGAGCACCCGCAAGAAGGTGTCCTGGGCCAAGTCGGCGGCCTCCCAGGCATCGCCCAGGCGGCGCGAGAGCCAGCCTTCCAGCCAACTGCGATGGTCGCGGTAAAGCGTGCCGAAGGAGGTTTCGTCTGCCGGGGTGGAGTCGGTCATTCAAGGGCACGCTAGCGGGCTAAAGGTATGAATGCGACTGATTCTAATTGCTTTTAGATCCCACCTCCAGCCAACAATTGCGTCATCACCTCGGCCAGTGCCTTGACCATCACGTCTGCCGTGGGCCGATGGACGATGACGATTTCGTAGCTGTCGACCTCGGGCAGCCCCTGCTCACCCCCCAGCACCCGGTGCTCGCGCGTTGCCGCCCGCGGCGGTAGCAGGCTGATGCCCATGCCATCGGCGACTGCAGCCTGGATTCCGCTGAGGCTGGAACTGGTAAAGCTGATGCGCCAGCGCCGGCCCATGCCTTCGATGGCGGTGATCATGTCATCGCGGTACAGCCCGCGTGGCGGAAAGGTCACCAACGGGATCGGGTCGAGTTCAAAAGCCGGCGTGCGCGCACTGTCTATCCACTGCAGGCGCTCTGGCCAGCAGGCCACCCCTTCGCGGCTGTTGCGCCGCTGCTTCAGCAGCACCAAGTCGAGCTCGCCATTGTCGTAGGCTTGGCTGAGGTCACGGCACAGCCCGCTGGTCACTTCCAGTTTGACCTGCGGGTGCAGCCGGCTGAACGCCGACAGGGCGTTGGTGGTGCGCCCACCGACGAAATCCTCGGGCACGCCAAGGCGCACGGTGACACCGACCATCGCCCCTGCCAGCGCTTCGAGCATCTGGTCGTTCAAGGCCAGCATATGGCGGGCATAGCCGAGCAAGGTCTGCCCAGCGTCGGTGGGCAGCACGTCACGGTTGCCGCGCACCAGCAAACGGTGGCCGACCATTTCTTCGAGTCGCCGCACCTTCTGGCTGATGGTGGACTGGGTCGAGTGCAGGCGTGCGGCGGCGGTGGTGAAACTGCCGCAATCGGCCACCACGACGATCGCGCGCAGCAAGTCGAGGTCGAACAGTGCTCTATTCGATTTCACGCTGATAGACATCTGGGTATTCAACTTCTGAATGGCAAGGTAGCGTTCTATCACGCCACCTCATACCCCGCAACGCGCTTGCTCAATCGCCGAGTGCCGCGCCTTCGCGTCGCGGGTCAGCCCCCCCGGACCAGCCAGCGCCAGTGCGCTGGATGATCTGCATGCCGCTGGTCATGGTCATGGGCGTGACCTCGTGCCCCCAGGCCGCCAGTTGCCGGATCAGCGCCGGGCTGGTCAGCCCCGCTTCCACCTCGGTACCGGCATTGCGGCTGCCGAAATTGGGCAGGTTGCTGGCTTGTTGCGGGTTTAGTTGCCAGTCCAGCAGGCCGACCAGCGCTTTGTTCACGTAGCCGATGATCTGCGAGCCGCCGGGGGAACCGACGCTGGCCACCAGTTCACCCGATGACCGCGAAAACACCAAGGTCGGCGCCATGGCCGACAAGGGGCGCTTGCCCGGCTCGACCCGGTTCGCCACGGGCTTACCTTGCTCCTGTGGCAAAAACGAGAAATCGGTCAGGTGGTTGTTCAGCAAAAAACCTTTGACCATCAAATGCGCCCCGAACGCCGCCTCCACTGACGTGGTCATGGCGAAGGCCTGGCCACTGTCGTCCACGGCAGAGAGGTGCGACGTGGAAATACGCAGCGGCGAACGGTCGGGGGCCATGGCCAGGTCGGCGCCCTGCGGGGTACCGGGGCGGGCGCGCTTCATGCTGTAGGTGCCGATCTGGGCGGCACGCCCAGCGAGGTAGGCAGGGTCGATGAGGGCTTTGACCGGCACCGGCACGTAGTCGCTGTCGGCCAGGTATTGGGCGCGGTCGGCATAGGCCAGGCGTTCGGCCTCGGCGATCACGTGGACCGCCAGCGGCGTGGGCTCCAGGCCGGCGGGCGATGACGTTGCGCGTGGCGCAAGTTTCGCCAGGTCATAGTGCGGCGACGCGCGCTGTAGCGCTTCAAGGATGCCCAGTGTCTGCAGTACAGCGACCCCGCCCGAAGAAGGCGGCGGCATGCCACAGATACGCCACAGTTTGTACGGGCCACAGACCGGCTCCCGCTCGCGCGCCCGGTACTGGCTCAGGTCCTGCAATGACAGTTGCCCGGCATTGGCATGCCCACGCACCTGGGCAACGATCGCTTCGGCCACTTCACCGGTGTAGAACGCATCAGGCCCCTGCGCGGCGATGCGCGCCAGGGTCTGCGCAAGCTCGGGGTTGCGCAGCAACGTGCCGACCGGCACTGGCTTGCCGTTTTCGCCGAGGAAGTAGCGGGCCATGCTGGGTGAGCGTGCGACATAAGGGTCAGCTGCCAGCAAGGTGTGTAGACGCTCAGAGACTGGAAAGCCCTTTTGCGCCAGCGCTATCGCAGGCGCGAACAAATCCTGCCACGCCAGCTTGCCATGCTGTTCATGGGCCAGTTTAAGCGCCCGTAGCACGCCAGGAACGCCGACCGCACGCCCACCGATTTGCGCCGCCCTGAATGGCATCGGCGACCCGTCGGCTTGCAGGAAGAGTGATTCCGTGGCCGTTGCAGGCGCCGCCTCACGGCCGTCGAACGCCTGCACACGCTTGCCATCCCAATAGAGGATGAAGGCCCCGCCACCTATGCCACTGGATTGCGGCTCGACCAGGGTGAGCACCATCTGCATGGCGATCGCCGCATCGATGGCACTGCCACCGGCGCGCAGCATCGCACGCCCCGCCTCGCTGGCCAGCGGGTTGGCAGCTGCGGCCATGTGCCGGCTGGCGTGGACGGGTTGCAAGGCGCTGCGGTAGCCGGACTGCAATTCTGGGGGTGGAGGTAGTACCTGGTCGGCCCAGGCCGGGCCAGCGGTGGTGGCCAGGCTTAGGGCGGCAATCAGTTGCCGAGGGCGTGATGAGAGGCTTGAGTGCATGGCGATGGATTGATTTCGCTTTTGAGATCGAGCACCGCCCGCGCGGCGCATCGCGAGCAACGCTCGCTCCTACGTTTGTTTCGGGCCAATTATGCCTGTGATGGCGGCGCGCGACCGCCTTGTTTTTCCAACTCGATATCGAGGCGGGCACCAAGGGGCGCGCGCGCCCATGCCATAGGACTCACCGGCCCGAAACAAACGTAGGAGCGAGCGTTGCTCGCGATGCGCCGCGCGGGCGGCGCTCGATTTTGCAGGCGCTGAAATTCTCCAGCCCTACCCCTACGCCACCTCTTCGAACGGCAAGCCCACATAGTTCTCGGCAATGTTCACCAACCCCGCCGGCGACGACAGGAAGTACTCGCGGTCAGCCTCCTGCATCTTCTGGTCCCAAGCGTCCTTGTGCGTACCAAAGTCATGCAGCAACTGGGTCATGAACCAGCTGAAACGCTCGCCCTTCCAGACCCGGCGCAAGGCCAGCGGCGAGTACTGCTGCAACAGGTCGGTGCGCCCTTCGTGGTAGACCTTGACCAGAATCCGGTACAGGTAATTGACGTCCGATGCCGCCAGGTTGAGGCCCTTGGCACCGGTAGGCGGGACGATGTGGGCGGCATCGCCGACCAGGAACAGGTGCCCGTACTGCATCGGTTCGACCACCAGGCTGCGCAGCGGGGCGATGCTTTTTTCCAGCGCAGGGCCGGTCACCAGGCTCGCTGCCACGTCCTCGGGCAAGCGGGCCTTGAGCTCCTCCCAGAAACGCTCGTCGGACCAGGCTTCGACCTGATCGTCCAACGGCACTTGCAGGTAGTAGCGGCTGCGCGTCTGCGAGCGTTGGCTGCACAGCGCGAAGCCCCGCTCGTGATGGGCATAGATCAGCTCGTGATTGACCGGCGGGGTATCCGACAACAAGCCCAGCCAGCCAAACGGATACACCCGCTCGTACTGCTTGAGCACACCCTCGGGGATGCTCTGCCGAGAAATGCCATGGAAGCCATCGCACCCGGCGATGTAGTCACAGTCCAGGCGGTGAACCTGCCCGTCCTTCTCGAACGTGAGGTACGGACGCTCGCCTTTGAGCTCATGCGGCTGCACATTGCTCGCCGCGTAGATGATCGGTGCACCACTGGCTTCACGGGCTTGCATCAAGTCACGGGTGACCTCGGTCTGGCCGTAGACCATCACCGTCTTGCCACCGGTCAGGGCCTTGAGGTCGAGGCGCTGGCGACGCCCGCCGACCAGCAACTCGACGCCTTCATGCACCAGCCCTTCGCGGTCCATGCGCGCAGCCACGCCGGCCTCACGCAACAGGTCGACCGTGCCCTGCTCCAGCACGCCGGCACGGATGCGGCCGAGCACGTATTCGGGGGTCTGGCGTTCGACGATGACCGTCTCGATGCCGGCCTTGTGCAGCAACTGGCCGAGCAGCAGGCCGGAGGGACCTGCACCGATGATTGCAACCTGAGTTTTCATTGTTGTTGTCTCTAGTCGGGCGATGCCGGCCCTGGACTGGCAGTGGCATGGCATCTGCTGTTAGGGTTTACACCTGCATTTTTACTGGCAAAGGCTGCCGGTTAAGTGTGCTATTCCATGCAAAACCTGCACTTTTACAAAAAACGTTCGATTAACGGACAGGCAAAACCGCATGAAATCCACCCTCCCCGGCATTCCGTTGTTCCAGCTGTACGGCGAAAACCAGGCGTGGCCTGGCACCGACCTGTTGCACTGCGAGTCGATCCCGGCACGCAGCCGCTTGCACCACTGGGAGATCAAGCCGCACCAGCATGCCGAGCTGTTCCAGTTGCTGTATGTGCAGCGTGGCCAGGCCGAGGTGGAGATCGAAGGTGTCCGCAGCTCGATCAGCCAGGCCGCCATCCAGGTGGTACCGCCACTGACCGTGCACGGCTTTCGCTTCAGTGCCGACATCCAGGGGCATGTACTGACCTTCGGCACCGCGCTGGTGGCCGAACTGGAACAGCAACTGGGCGCGCCCGTGGGCATGCTGGCCACGCCGGCGTGCTATGCGTTGGGCAAGGACCGCCAGCGTTTACGCAGCCTGATCGACACACTGCAGCAGGAATACCAGGGCAATGCCCCGGCACGGGCGACGATGCTGCAGGCGCTGGTGACCGCGTTGATGGTCTGGATCAGCCGCCGGCAGCAACTGGGCCAGGCGCCCCGTAACCGTGACGAACGGGACCGGCAGTTGCTCGGGCAATACCTGCGCCTGGTCGAGGCGCATTACCGCGAGCATTTGTCCGTGGAGGACTTCGCCGCGCGCCTGAACGTCTCGAGCCTGCAGCTCAACCAGCTGTGCCGGGCACTGAGCGGGCAAACGGCTTTGCAGGTGGTGCATCAGCGGCTGCTGCTGGAGGCGCGGCGCAACCTTCTTTATACGCGCATGAGCATTGGGCAATTGTCGGATAGTCTCGGGTTTACCGACCCCACCTACTTCGCGCGGTTTTTCAAGCGGCTGAGCGGGCAGACGCCCAATGGCTATCGCCGGGTGGGGGTGCCTGAATAGCGCCCCTGCTTGACGTAAACGTCAACCTGCATTCAGGATAGCCCCATACCCCACGCCGAGCCCCCGCATGAGCCTGCAGACCTACAGCATCTCCGACCTGTCCCGCGAGCTGGACATCACCACCCGTGCCATCCGCTTCTACGAGGAACAGGGCTTGCTGAGCCCCGAGCGACGTGGCCTGGAACGCATCTACTCGGCGCGTGACAAAGTCAGCCTGAAGCTCATCCTGCGCGGCAAGCGCATTGGTTTTTCCCTCGCCGAATGCCGTGAACTGATCGAGCTGTACGACCCCACCAGCGGCAACCTGAAACAGCTCAACAGCATGCTGGTGAAAATCGCCGAACGGCGTGCCCAGCTGGAGCAGCAGATGCTCGACATCCACCAGATGCAACTGGAGCTCGACACCGCCCAGGAGCGCTGCGAGCAGGCCCTTGCCGCGACCTTGAACAATAAAGACAACCGTTGACCCGCCACAGGAAACCCGCCATGTCCTTGCCTAAAGAAGTCCGTCTGGTCGAAGTAGGCCCCCGCGACGGTCTGCAGAACGAAGCCCAGCCCATCAGCGTCGCCGACAAGGTGCGCCTGGTTGACGACCTTACCGAAGCAGGCCTTGCCTACATCGAAGTCGGCAGCTTTGTCTCGCCCAAGTGGGTACCGCAGATGGCTGGTTCCGCAGAAGTGTTCGCAGGCATCGTGCAGCGCCCCGGTGTTACCTATGCCGCCTTGGCGCCGAACCTGCGCGGCTTCGAAGATGCGCTGGCTGCCGGGGTGAAAGAGGTGGCGGTGTTTGCCGCAGCGTCCGAGGCGTTCTCGCAGCGCAACATCAACTGCTCGATCAGCGACAGCCTCAACCGCTTCGAGCCGATCATGGAGGCTGCGCGCAGCCACGGCGTGCGCGTGCGTGGCTATGTGTCGTGCGTCTTGGGCTGCCCTTATGAAGGCAAGGTCAGCGCCGAACAGGTCGCCCCGGTCGCCCGCGCCCTGCATGACATGGGCTGCTACGAGGTATCGCTGGGCGACACCATCGGTACCGGCACTGCAGGCGATACCCGCCGGCTGTTCGACGTGGTGTCGGCCCAGGTGCCGCGCCAGCAGTTGGCCGGGCACTTCCACGACACCTATGGCCAGGCCTTGGCCAACGTCTATGCCAGCCTGCTTGAAGGTATCAATGTGTTCGACAGCTCGGTGGCCGGGCTGGGTGGCTGCCCCTATGCCAAGGGCGCCACCGGCAATATCGCAACCGAAGACGTGGTGTACCTGCTACAGGGGCTGGGCATCGAGACGGGCATCGACCTGGACCGCCTGATCGCCGCAGGGCAACGCATCAGCACGGTGCTGGGCCGCGCCAATGGGTCGCGAGTGGCGCGCGCACGCAGCGCGCACTAGTCACACGGGTGTCACATGAATGTGGGTGGAGTGTTACCTTCCCCACGTTTCGCAGCAAAAAATCGGGTAACAGGGAAACAAATCGACAAAATTTCAGGTCGAGCGTTTTCCACCAAAACACCTAAGTGCTTGATTTTAAAGGATTTGAAAAAGTTGGCACGGGCCATGCTATATCTTTGGTACAAGAACAATAAAAATGTGACACCCAATAAAAACAACAGGTAACGGCTCTGACATAACAAGAACAACACGGCAGAGGCGTAGCAAGCAGATTTTTTTGGAGTAGACACGCTTTTCAGGGGTACGCCCCGCGGTCTGACACAGAACAATAAAACTACCTCAAGGTAGCGGCAGTCAGCATCGGATCAGTCATGATGAAAGCAGGTCAGCGCTCAAAAAAATACGTTTGTTCTTGACCCCGCATGGGGGTCGCCCGCGACACAAAGACAGGCTGACAAAAACAACAAAAGGCCGTCTTCAATAATAAAAAGAGCAGGCAACAACGCTTTGGGGGGAGCTTCGGCTCCCCTCAGTGCTTCCTGCCCTCCTCCTCGCTCTGTTTCTCCTCATCCTGTTTCTCGAACTTGTCCACCAACATAGGCATCGTGCCCAGCACCAGCAGTGCCAGCACCGTGCTGATCAATGCCGTGGCTTCGCGCCCCATGCCGGCGGCCGTACCGATCGCGGCAGTCATCCACAGCCCTGCTGCGGTAGTCAGCCCTTTCACATGGCTGGCGTCCTGGCCGTTACCCTTGAGAATGGTACCCGCCCCCAGAAAACCGATCCCGGCGACAATGCCCTGGATCACCCGGCTTAGCGCCTGCTCGTCGGCCCCGGCCATGCTTGGCGCCAACACGAACAGCGCAGCGCCCAGTGAGACCAGCATGTGGGTGCGCACGCCGGCAGACTTGCCTTTGTGCTCACGCTCGAAACCCAGCACCGCACCCAGCACGGCCGCCATCAGCAGGCGCACCAGCACCCGCGTGACTTCGCGCTCGTCGCCGAGGTCGGCGAACTCGGCCTGAATGGTTTGCCAAATCGGATGCCACCAAGGGTTCATCGTGACGCTCCTGATCAAAATGCGCTGGGGCTGCCTCTGTGAGAGTTGACTCGCGCAGCGCCAGCAAGTGCGATACATCCCGCCCAGCGGATCGATGCAGCAACCACCTCTGCACAGTGGTCACAGCTGTAACCGCCACCAAGAGGACATTCCCATGCCGGTTGAAATCGACGAAAGCACCCGCCGTTGCACGCTCATCGGCGACCATGTGCACCTCGAAGGCGATGGCCCTGCCATTGAAATCATCACCGATGAACAGCTGCGCATGTCGGTGGCGGTGCTGGCGGGGGAACGGGTGCCTATCACCGAAGCAGAAGCTGATGCCCTCACCGTAGCGGGTGCGGTGGATAGCCGCAGGCATCTGAAGACCAGCGTGCCAGGCTCGGTAATCTAAGGCCTGGCGTGGTTTTGCTGATCATCTGATACGGTTTTTATCGCCAAACCTGAGCCTGTGCTGATAACAGCTCGGGGGCCATAGTGCTCATGCCTGATCGAGGCCTGATGAGCACCGAGCCATGAACGATAGAATCCCCTTTACCGAGATCGCCGCGCCCGCAAGTTCAGCCGCCAAACGCCACGTTGACAGCGGCCTTCACACCCGCAGTTTCACCGGGCTGTACCGCAACCTGCGGATCGGTTTCGCGGGGGCCTTGTTCGCACTGTTCTTTGGCACTGCCTGGCTTACCTGGAACGGCCGCCAGGCAGTGCTCTGGGACTTGGGCAGCAGCAAGTTCCACATCTTCGGCACAACGTTCTGGCCGCAGGATTTCATCCTGCTGTCTGCGCTGTTGATCATCTGCGCCTTTGGCCTGTTCGCCATCACGGTCTACGCCGGCCGCGTGTGGTGCGGGTACAGTTGCCCACAAAGTACCTGGACCTGGTTGTTCATGTGGTGCGAAAAGGTCAGCGAGGGTGACCGCAACCAGCGCATCAAGCTTGCCGCTGCCCCCTGGAGCCTGGAAAAACTGGCCCGCCGGGCGCTCAAGCACAGCCTGTGGCTGGCCATCGGCTTGCTCACCGGGCTGACCTTCGTCGGCTACTTCACCCCGATACGGCCCCTGGCGGCAGAACTGTTGACCTTGCAGTTGGGTGGCGTCGCGCTGTTCTGGGTGTTGTTCTTCACTGCCGCCACTTACATCAATGCCGGCTTGCTGCGCGAGGCAGTGTGCCTGCACATGTGCCCCTATGCCCGCTTCCAAAGCGTGATGTTCGACAAGGACACCCTGGCGGTGGCCTACGACCCGCGCCGCGGCGAAACCCGTGGCCCACGCAAGAAAGGCAGCGACGCCCACGCCCAAGGCCTGGGCGACTGCATCGACTGCACGATGTGCGTGCAGGTCTGCCCCACCGGCATCGACATCCGCGATGGCCTGCAAATGGCCTGCATTGGCTGCGCGGCCTGCATCGACGCCTGTGACGGGGTCATGGACAAGATGGGGTATGCCCGCGGCCTGATCGGTTACAAGTCTGAACACAGCCTGCAGGGCGGCACCACCCACTGGCTGCGCCCGCGCCTGTTGGGCTACGCCGCGGCACTGGTGGTGATGATCGGCGCGTTGGTAGTTGCCTTGCAACAGCGCCCGATGGTGTCGCTGGACGTGATCAAGGACCGCGGCCTGTTCCGCGAGAACGCCCAAGGCCAAATCGAGAACATCTACCTGCTCAAGGTCATCAACAAGACTGAAAGCACCCAACGTTATCACCTACGCCTGCTGGACGCTGACGGCTTCACCCTGCAGGGCAAAACAGAGTTCATCATCCCGGCTGGCGAAATGAGCGAACTGCCGGTCTCGGTGGCGATGCTTGCAGAACGCCCGACCAGCAGTTCGCAAACCTTGAGTTTCGAAGTGCAGGACAGTGACGAACCTGCCGTACGCAGCGTGGCACAAAGCCGCTTCGTCGCACCGATGAACCGCTGATCCCTTACACTGTTTTTCCACCTTGCCTGCCAGGCTTCGACAGAAGGCCAGAATGAAACGCTACGAACGATTCGCCGATGACATTGCCGAACTGATCCGCTCGGGTGTGCTAGGCCCTGGCCAGCGGGTGCCCTCGGTGCGCTATGCCAGCCAGACCCACGGGGTCAGCCCATCCACGGTGTTCCAGGCCTATTACCTGCTGGAACGGCGCGGGTTGATCCGCGCGCGCCCGCGTTCGGGGTACTTCGTCAACGCCCATGCACCGCGCCAGTTCTGCGAGCCGCAGGCCTTGCAGCCGGTCAGCGAGTCCACCGATGTCGACGTCAGCGCGCTGGTGTTCTCCATCCTCGACTCGATAAAGGACCCCAACACCGTGCCGTTCGGTTCGGCCTTCCCAAGCCCCGAACTGTTCCCGCTGCAGCGTTTGTCGCGCTCGCTGGCCAGTGCCAGCCGTGCGATGGACCCGCGCATGGTGGTCACCGACCTGTCGCCCGGCAACCCTCAATTGCGCCGGCAGATTGCCCTGCGCTACATGGTCGGCGGGCTGATGCTGCCGATGGAAGAGCTGCTGATCACCAATGGCGCGCTGGAAGCCCTGAACCTGTGCCTGCAAGCCGTGACCGAACCCGGCGACCTGGTGGCGATCGAAGCGCCGGCCTTCTATGCCTGCCTACAAGTGTTGGAGCGGCTCAAACTCAAAGCTGTGGAAATTCCCGTTCACCCCCGCGAAGGCATGGACCTGAGCGTGCTGGCGCAGACCCTGGAGAAGCACCCGGTCAAGGCCGTATGGTGCATGACCAACTTCCAGAACCCGGTAGGCGCCAGCATGCCGGAGGCCAAGAAGCAGGCGCTGGTGGAGTTGCTGGCACGCCATCAGGTGCCGCTGATCGAAGACGACGTCTACGCCGAACTGTATTACGCGCAACAGGCACCCAAACCCGCCAAGGCCTTCGACACCCAAGGCCTGGTGATGCACTGCGGTTCGTTCGCCAAGAGCCTGGCGCCCGGCTACCGCATCGGCTGGGTGGCCGCCGGGCGTTTCGCGCAGAAGATCGAACGCCTCAAGTTGATGACTTCGCTCTGCGCATCGATGCCGGCACAGGCGGCCATCGCCGACTACCTGCAACACGGCGGCTATGACCGCCACTTGCGCAAGCTGCGCTACGCGCTGGAAGGCCAGCAAGCCAACATGCTCGCCGCCATCTCCCGCCACTTCCCGGCGCAGACGCGGGTCAGCCAACCGTCTGGGGGCTACTTCCTGTGGCTTGAACTGCCAGAGCAGATGGATGCGCTCAAGCTGTTCCACATGGCCTTGGCCCAGGGCATCAGCATCGCGCCCGGCCCCATCTTTTCACCGACCCGTCGCTTCGGTAATTGCATCCGCCTGAACTACGGCAGCCCCTGGCATGACGGCGCCGAAAAGGCCATGGAAACCCTGGGGCGAATCATTCGTTCATTTTGATAGCTGTCAGCCTGCGCCGCGTCTATAGTTGCCCGATCCGCTCACCGGTTCGCCACCATGCAGCCAGTCACGCAAGCTTCCTACGAGCAACTGCAGGCACGTGTCGCAGAGCTTGAAACCCTGCTGGCCCAGCGCGGTGACATTGCGCAGGCAAACAACAATCTGCTCGGCGAACTGGTCGATAACAGCTTGGCCAACGTATTTGCAGCCGACCGCAAAATGCGCCTGTTGGCGATCAATCGCACAGCCCGCGAAACCTTCCAGCGGTGGCGCGGTTTTGTGCCGCAGATCGGCGATTACATCCCGCAGTTTCTGGCCAACCAACCGGACATCATGGGCCGCTTGGCCCCGGTGTGGCCGCGCCTGCTGGCCGGCGAAGCGTTCATCGACACCATCGCCCTCGGGCCACCTGACGCCCTGCGCCACTATGAAATCCGCTACCACCCGCTGCTCGACGCGCAGCAGCGCATCCAGGGCGGCTATATGTTCGCCTACGACATTACCGAGCGCATTGCCGAGCAGGAACGCCTGCTCCAAACCGAAGAGGCGCTGCGCCAATCACAGAAAATGGAAGCGGTCGGCCAATTGACCGGTGGCATTGCCCATGACTTCAACAACCTGCTTGGCAGCATCCTCGGCGCACTGGAGCTGGCCGAGCAACGCCTGAGGCAGCATCGTGTGTCCGACACCGCCAGGCTGCTCGAAGTCGGCAAGAACAGCGCGCTGCGTGCAGCCTCGCTGGTGCAGCGCCTGTTGGCTTTTTCCCGCCAGCAGACACTGCTGCCGCAACCCGTCGATGTACAGCGGTTGGTGGCCGGCATGCACGACCTGATCCGCAGTTCGATCGATGCGCACATCGACTTGCAGGACCGGACACTGGCCGGTCAGTGGTCGATCCGCATCGACCCCCAACAGTTAGAAAACGCCCTGCTGAACCTGTGCATCAACGCCCGCGATGCCATGCCCCTGGGCGGCACCCTGCGCATTGGCTGTGAGAATGCCGAGCTCGACGACGAGCAGGCCCGCCGCCTGGACGTGCCGCCAGGGCAATTTTTGCACATACGGGTGGACGACACTGGCATGGGCATGAGCAAGGACGTGATGCAGCGTGCCCTCGACCCGTTCTTCACAACCAAACCCATGGGCCAGGGTACTGGCCTGGGGCTGTCGATGGTCTATGGCTTCGTGCGCCAGTCTGGCGGGCAATTACGCATTGACAGCACGCCTGGGCAAGGCACCAGCGTCCACCTGTATCTGCCCCGGAACGAAAGCACCACCCCCGAGCATCCTTGCGCTACGCCTGAAAATACTGACGCCAGGCCGGTTCACAGGCCACACCGGATCATGCTGGTAGAAGATCAAGCGACCCTGCGCCTGGTACTCGGCGAAGTGCTAAAAGAGCTGGGCCACGAGGTCCAGGTTTTCGAGGACGGCCGCAGCGCACTCCAGGCGTTGCAGCACAGCCCATTGCCTGACTTGTTGATCACCGATGTTGGCCTGCCCGGCGGCATCGACGGCAACCAGCTCGCAGAGGCCTATCGGGGCCTTGCCAACGAAGCACCGGTGATACTGATCACCGGCTACGACATTGCCAGCAGCATGGCCCGAGGCTGGCCTGCAGAGCGCACCGAGGTGCTGTCCAAGCCCTTCGAGCTCAAGGCACTGGGTGAGCGGATCGATCGCTTGCTGGGCGTGGACGCGCATTTGCGTTAAGGGTGTTCTCGCCCTTGGGGTGAACACGTTAGAGTTTGGGCCTTTAATTTCGTCGGACGTCGGCATGCCTTCCCGCGACCTGCTTTCCCTGCGCCAACATGTCGAAGACCTGGAGCGCCGTAACGCGCTGCTGGAGTCGCAGTTGGCGAGCCACCAGGAGCACGATCAGATCCTCTATCGTTCGTTGTTTGACACCATGGACGAAGGGTTCTGCATCATTGAATTCTTCGATGGGCCACATGGCCCATTGAGTGACTACGTGCATGTCGTGGCCAATGCGGCGTATGCGAAACATGCCGGCATCCCCAATGTGGTCGGGCAAAAACTGCGCGAGATGGTCCCCGATGAGGCCGACGATTGGGTAGCCCGCTACGGTGAAGTGCTGCGCACCGGCGAGCCGCTGCACTTCGAACAGGAGCTGGTTGCCACTGGCCATGTCCTGTCCGTCACGACCTTTCGCGTCGAACCCGCCGAGCGGCGCCAGGTGGCGGTGCTGTTCAAGGATGTCACCGCACGGCGTCGTGCAGAGCTGGCCTTGCAGCGCATGAACGAAGAGCTCGAAGAACGGGTCAATGCGGCGCTGGCAGAGCGCCGGTTGTTTGCCGAAGTGGTCGAGCACAGCCTGGCTAACGTGCACATGATCGATAGCAACATGCGCTGGCTGGCGATCAACCGGCAGGCCAAGCTGGAATTTCATTACCTGTACGGCGCCACCCCGGAAGTGGGCGACTCTGTGACCACGCTGATGGGCGACAACCTCACCGACCTGAACGTGATCATGCCGATGTGGCAACGTGCGCTGGGGGGCGAGCAGTTCACAATAACTCAGCGTTTCGGCAAGGGGGCTACACAACGGCATTACGAGCTGCGCTTCAACTGCCTGCGCGACCCTGATGGCGCGATTCTTGGTGCCTACTTATTCGCGTATGACATCAGCGAACGCGTCGCCGCCCAGCAGCGCCTGCTCAGCGCTGAAGAGGCACTGCGGCATGCGCAGAAAATGGAGGCCGTGGGGCACTTGAGTGGTGGCATCGCCCATGACTTCAACAACCTGCTGGGTAGCATTCTGGCGGCCCAGGAATTGATGCAGCAACGCTTGCAACAGGCGCGTCACGACCAACTCGGCAGCCTGCTGGACGTTGCCAGTGGCGCGGCGCAGCGTGCCGCCGCCGTCGTGCATCGCCTGCTGGCGTTCTCGCGCCAGCAGACGCTGCAACCCCAGCCCACCGATGTCACCCAATTGGTCAATGACATGGAGCAGCTGGTCCGTGGCAGCATCGGTCCGTCCATCCAGTTGCACAGCCACTTCCCGCAGCACCTGTGGCCAACGTTCATCGACCCGCCACAACTGGAAAACGCCCTGCTCAACTTGTGCATCAACGCCCGAGACGCACTGCCAGAAGGTGGCGCGATTTCCCTCAGCGGCGACAACCTGACCCTTGACCTGCAGCGTGCCCAAGGGCTCGACCTGGCTGCAGGCGATTACCTGCGCCTTGGGGTCAAGGACAACGGGCGAGGCATGTCGGCAGAGGTCGCGGCGCGCGCCGTGGATCCGTTCTTCACCACCAAGCCGATGGGCCAGGGCACTGGCCTTGGGCTTTCCATGGTTTACGGCTTCGTGCGCCAGTCAGGGGGGCAGATGCGTATCCTGTCCAAGCCCGATGAAGGCACGCTGGTCGAACTGTATCTGCCCCGCCACCTTGCGTGGCAAGCGATGAACAGCTTCCAAACCCCGGCTCAGCGCCCGGCGAGTTGCAACACCGTGCAGGCTGGGCAAATCGTGCTGGTAGAAGACCAGGAGCCCCTGCGCTTGGTCATCCACGAAGTACTCGAAGAGCTCGGCCATGACGTCCAGGCATTCGCCGACGGCCCAAGCGCGCTGGCGTACCTCGAGCGCTGCCCGCCGCCGCACCTGCTGATCAGCGATATCGGCCTGCCCGGGGGCCTGAACGGTCGGCAGGTCGCCGACCGATGCCGCGTACGGCACCCGCACATAAAAGTGCTGTTCATCACCGGTTACGATGAAAGCGCTGTACTCAGTCACGGCCAACCCCTGGAAGCGTCCAGTGTATTGACCAAACCCTTTGACCTGGCGGCACTCGTGGAAAGGGTCGCACAGCTGCTGATGCATTAGCGGCCTGTGGTTTATCGATGGAGCGAAATGAATGCCCGGTGAATGCTTGAATACAACCGATGAGCTGGAGGGTTTACGCCAGCGAATCGATCAGCTCGAACAGCAAAACAGCCAGTTGAACAGCGAACTGTTGCGCTTGAACGCACGCGCGCAGGCGTCGGAAGGCTACCGCTTTCTGTTCGAGAACATGGAAGAAGGCTTCTGCATCATCCAGTTCATCGATGGACCGCTTGGGCCGTTGAGCGATTATGTACACCTGATGGCCAACCCGGCTTACTGCAGGCATGCCGGGCTGCCCAATGTCGTGGGCCGGACCCTGCGGGAAGTGATACCCGACGAGGCCCATGTCTGGCTGGACTACTTCGGCACCGTGGAGCGGACTGGCAATCCGCTGTACTTCGAGCATGAGTTGCTTGCCACCGGCCGCTGCCTTGGGCTGGCGGCAATCCGTATCGAACCGGCCCACAACCATCAGGTGGCGGTGATCTTTCGTGATGTGACAGCGCGCAAGCGCGCTGAGAGTGCCCTTCAAGACCTCAACGCAGAGCTTGAGCAGCGTGTCGAACAAGCCGTGGCGCAGAGCCAGAAGGCCGAAGAGGCTTTGCGCCAAGCGCAGAAAGTCGAGGCTGTAGGTCAGCTGACAGGGGGCGTTGCGCACGACTTCAACAACCTGCTCGGCGGCATACTCGGCGCACTGGAGCTGGCCAGGGACAGGGTGGCCATCGACCAGCCCAAGGCAACCATCACCCCCTTGCTGGAAAGCGCCCATAGCGCGGCACAACGGGCTGCGGCGCTTGTTCATCGATTACTCGCGTTCTCCCGTCAACAGACCTTGCAGCCACGCGCCACCGACGTCGCGGTGCTGGTCACCGGCATGCTAGACCTGATCAGCCGCAGCACCGGCCCCCACATCGAACTCGACTACCAGTGCAGCGACGCTTGCTGGACGGTGCATATCGACCCTCCTCAACTTGAGAGCAGCCTGCTCAACTTGTGCATCAACGCACGCGATGCCCTGCCCGACGGGGGCAGGGTCCGTATCGCCCTGTGCAATGTCTCGTTGACCAGCGAGCAAGCTGCGCAGCTTGAGCTGACGCCTGGCGACTACCTCTGCCTCAGCGTCGAAGACAACGGCAGTGGCATGACGGATGAGACCCTGACCCGCGCCGTCGACCCGTTCTTCACCACCAAACCGCTTGGCCGCGGCACGGGCCTGGGGTTGTCGATGGTCTTCGGTTTTGTGCGCCAGTCCGGTGGGCAACTGCACATCGCATCGTCCCTGGGCCAGGGCACCACGGTGCGCTTGCTGCTGCCGAGACACCACGCGCAGCCTGCGCCTGCCGTACTCAAACCCGTTGCACCGGCACCGCGCTCCAATACAAGCGCGACAAAGCGAATCGCCGTGGTCGAAGATGTCAGCGCCATGCGCCTGGTGATTGCTGAAGTGCTGCATGACCTGGGCCACGACGTGATGATGTTCGAAGATGGCCCCCAAGCGCTTGCAGGCTTGGCAGAGCAACCCGCGCCCGACCTGCTGATCAGCGACGTGGGCTTGCCGGGCGGGATCAACGGGCGCCAGTTGGCCGACACGTTGCGCGGGCGTTACACCGGGCTCAAGGTGCTCTTCGTCACGGGCTACGACGAAAGTGCAGCGCTGGCTAACGGCAACCTGGAAACCGACATGCGCGTGCTGACCAAGCCCTTCAGCCTCGAGGCACTGGCCGAGCAGGTCGGCCAGTTACTGGAAGGATAAGGCGCCTCAGCGCCCGCCGCCCAAATCGACGAAGCTGCCGGTGGAATACGAGGCCTTGTCCGAGAGCAACCAGACAATGGCCTCGGCAACTTCTTCTGGCCGGCCGCCGCGGCCCATGGGCAAGCCGGGTTCGAGCTTGGCGACCCGGTCCGGGTCACCGGAAAGCGCATGGAAGCCGGTGTGTATATAGCCTGGGCGCACGCCATTGACCCGCACGCCCTCGCCTGCCACTTCCTTGGCCAAGCCAAGGGTAAAGGTATCCAACGCGCCCTTGGAGGCCGCGTAGTCGACGTATTCGTTGGGCGAGCCCAGGCGCGCAGCCACTGAAGAGACGTTGACGATCGCCCCGCCCTGCCCGCCATGCCGACGCGCCATGCGCAACAGCGCATGTTTGGCGCAAAGCATGGGCCCAACGACATTGGTCTTCATCATCTTGAGCAAGCGAAACTCGGACATCTCCTCGACACGGCTTTGCTGGCCGATGGTGCCCGCGTTGTTGACCAGCGCAGTCACCGAGCCAAGCGCCTCATCGACACGCTGGAACAGCTGAATGATTTCATCCTCGACACTGACATCGGCCCGCACCGCAATCGCTTCGGCGCCAAGCGCGCGAACCTGCCCAAGGACGCGCTCGGCAGCCTGGTCATCCGCGTGGTAATTGATGCAGATACGATACCCCTGCCGAGCGGCCAGCAGGGCTGTCGCCGCGCCGATACCTCGGCTGGCGCCAGTAATGACGATGACATTCTCCATGGGCCTGCCAATGCTGTTGAAAGTGGGCTTTCGACAATAGGACAAATGCCAACGCATGGGAATGCCACCCCTTCCCCATAGCGCACAATCGCACGCAACGTTGACCCAGCTCTTGATCCGGCCCTTGATCCAGCTCTTGATCTTGATCTTGATCTGGCTTTTGACCTTCAGCGACTCAGGAGGCCGAGCGCAGGCCTTGCGGAGGGAGGTGACGGGCAAGGATGCCCGTCAAGCGCTGGGGCCCAGGATGGGCCCTGCAGCGCGGTCCTCCCGGGAGCAAGGCCGTAGCGAGGGGACCCCGAAGCGCAGCGTAGGGGCCGTATGATGGAGCGCAGCCCTTTTTGGTTACTTTTTGGGGCGTTTGCCAAAAAGTGACCCGCCGTAAGGGCGGAAAGGTGACTAAGCGTCGCCTTGGCAACTGGCCCCTGCCACACCTTCAACACCAACAACACCAACAACACCAACAACTACTATCCCATCAGTGCCCCGCAGAAGGCCCAGCCTTAGCCGTAAACGGCGGCCGCGCAAACCAAACCAACAAAATCAACCCCGCAAACACCCAAGTCATCATCATGAAATAGTCCACCGTAGACATCATGTAAGCCTGCGCATTCACGATCTGCTCCAACCGCGCATAGTTCTGCACACTGGCCCCCCCAAGCTGCTCCAGCGTATGCCGCGTCGCCGGATCAAACTGGCTGATATTCTCACTCAGATACGCATGATGCTGATCCGCCCGCCGTATCCAGATCCACGTCGTCAGCGACGCCGCAAAACTCCCCCCCAGCGTACGCAGAAAGGTCGCCAGCCCCGAGCCATCGGCAATCTGATGCGGCGGCAAGTCCGACAGCAAAATGCTCAACGTCGGCATGAAGAACAGCGCCACGCCAATCCCCATGAACAATTGCACCAACGCCACATGCTGGAAGTCCACCTCACTGGTAAACCCAGCCCGCATGAAGCAGCTCGTGCCAATCGCCAGAAACGCCAACCCCGCCAGCAGCCGCAAGTCGAACCGATGCGCGTACTTGCCGACAAAGGGCGACATGATCACCGGCAACAGCCCGATCGGCGCAACCGCCAACCCCGCCCAAGTCGCCGTATAACCCATCTGCGTCTGCAACCACTGCGGCAGGATCAGGTTGATACCGAAGAACCCCGCATAGCCCCCGACCAACACGATGGTGCCGACCCGGAAGTTGCGGTGCACGAACAGCCGCAGGTTGACCACCGGATGCCGATCGGTCAGCTCCCAGATCACGAACACCGCCAGGAACACCACCGAGATCAAGCTGCCCATGATGATGAACGACGACTCGAACCAGTCCAGGTCATTGCCCTTGTCGAGCACCACCTGCAACGCCCCCACCCCCACGATCAGCGTCAAAAGGCCGATGTAGTCCATCGGCTGGCGGCTGGTTACCACCGGCCGCGAGCGCATCTGTTGGCGTACAACAGCAGCGGCGAACAGGCCGATCGGCACGTTGATGAAGAAGATCCACGGCCAGCTGTAACTGTCGGTGATCCAGCCCCCTAGTATCGGCCCGGCGATCGGCGCCACCACCGTGACCATCGCCAACAACGCCAGGGCCATCCCCCGTTTCGCCGGCGGGTACACTGCTATCAGCAAGGTCTGGGTCATCGGGTACAACGGCCCTGCCACCACGCCCTGCAACACACGAAAGCCCACCAGCTCCGGCATAGACTGGGCGATGCCACACAAGAACGATGCCAGCACGAACAGCAACGTGGCCCAGATGAACAACTTCACCTCGCCAAAGCGCCGGCTCAGCCAGCCTGTAAGCGGCAAGGCGATGGCGTTGCTCACGGCGAACGAGGTGATCACCCAGGTGCCCTGCTCATAGCTCACCCCCAGGTTGCCGGAAATGGTCGGCAAGGCCACGTTGGCGATGGTGGTGTCGAGCACCTGCATGAACGTCGCCAGCGACAGACCGATGGTGGTCAGCAACAGGCTCGGCGGCGTGAACTGGGCGGCAGCCTGGTTGCTCATCGCTGCGCCGTCTTGCCGGATGCGCTGTTCTCGTGAATCAGCCGGGCGATCAGGTTATCGGCATCGACCAGTTGGCGGTCGTACACCTGGGTGGTGTAGCTGGCCTGCTGTGGCGGTTGCTGGGCCAGGGTCGGGCCGCTCTGGTCGTGCAAGTCGACCTCCACCAGCGTCGACAGGCCGATACGCAGCGGATGGTCCTTGAGCTGGTCCGGGCTTAGGTGAATACGCACCGGCACCCGCTGCACGATCTTGATCCAGTTGCCGGTGGCATTTTGCGCCGGCAGCAGAGCGAACGCGCTGCCAGTGCCTGCACCGAGGCTGTCGACCGTGCCGCTGTACTTGACCGCGCTACCGTACAGGTCGGCGCTGATTTCCACCGGCTGGCCGATACGCATGTCGCGCAGCTGGGTTTCTTTGAAGTTGGCATCGATCCACACCTGGTCCAGGGGGATTACCGCCATCGTCGCGGTGCCCGGCTGCAGGCGCTGGCCCAGTTGCACGGTGCGCTTGGCGACATACCCGGTCACCGGCGCTACCAAGGTGGTGCGGGCGTTGTCGAGGTAAGCCTGGCGCAGGTCGGCAGCGGCTGCCATCACTTCAGGGTGCGAGGAGACCACGGTGTCGTCGACCAGCGCGGTGCTGGTGTTGAGCTGCTGACGGGCACTGGCCAGGGCGCTCTGGGCCACACTCAGGTCGTCACGGGCGTGGGAGATTTCTTCTGCAGCAATCGCACCGCTGTCGGCCAGCACCTTGCGCCGGTTGTAGTTGTCCTGGGCCTTTTGCAATTCGGCCTGGCGCGTCTGCAACTGGGCCTTGAGCCCATCGACGTTACTGTACAGGCCACGCACCTGGCGCACCGTGCGCGCCAGCTTGGCTTCGGCAGACTGCAGCGCCACCTCGCTGTCGGACGGGTCGAACTGCAGCAGCACTTGGCCGGCGTGAACCAGGTCGCCGTCATCGGCACCAATGCTGGTGACGGTGCCGGTCACCAGCGGGGTGATCTCCACCACGTTGCCATTGACGTAGGCGTCATCGGTGCTTTCGTGCCAGCGCCCGACCAGGGAATACCAGGCCCAGGCGCCGACACCGCCAAGGATCAGCAGCAGAAGCAGGCCAAGCAGCCAGGCCTTGCGTTTGCGCGACGGCGCAGGTGGGTCGGCAGGGGTTGGGGTGTCTGTGGAAGTGGCCATGACAATACCTTGGATAATGCGTAACAGAGGTCAACGATCGCCAAAGCGGCGGATCGTCAAAGGGTCGCCAGCGCTGAGCAGCACCTTGGCCAACAAGCGCTCGAGCGTTTTGAGCTCTTCGGGTTCCAGTGCGCCGCACAATTCGTTCATCGCTGCCGCACCGATTTCTGGCAGCCGGTCCGCCAAGCGCTGGCCATCGGCGGTCAAGGCCAGGCGCACCTGGCGTCGGTCATCGGCGCAGCGGTTGCGCAGGATCAGACCCTTCTGCTCGAGGCGGTCGAGCATGCGGGTCATCGAACCGCTGTCCAGGCCCAGGTAGCGGCACAGTTCGGCCGGGGTGTCCACCTGGTACTGGGTGACGATGATCAACACCTTGAACTGCGCGGCGGTGACGCCCTCTGATTCGAGGTGCCAGTCGAGAATGCGGTCCTTGAGGATCGCCGCGCGGCCCAGCAGCATGCCGATGGCACAGGTCTGGAAGTTTTCTGGAGAGAAATGCGCCATGGAGTCTGCCCGGTTAATTGTTTAAAAATATTACTGCCTAGGCAGTGAATGTCAAAGCTTTGATTAGGGTGCTATGCAAAATTTCATGAATTTGCATAGCACGGACCTTTGTGGGCCGCGCCTACATCAATGCTGGCACCACGCCGCAGGCGATCGCCATGCCTACCAGTTCCGCCAGGCTTCCTGCTTGCAGCCGTTTCATCACCCGCCCCCGGTACAGGTCAACGGTCTTCACGCTAACCCCGAGGCGCTCGGCGATCTCACGGTTGTTCAAGCCTTGGGCCAACGGCACGAACACATCGCGCTCACGCGGCGTCAGGCCATCGACCCGCGCCTGAACCTGGGCCAACGCCTGGTCGCTCTGACGCGCGCGCCCTGCCCGCTCCAATGCCGCCTGCACACTGTCGAGCAGCAACTGGTCGCTGTAGGGTTTCTCGATGAAATCGCAGGCACCCGCCTTGAACGCCCTTACCACGATCGGCACGTCGGCATGGCCGCTGACAAAGATCACCGGCAGGTCCAGGCCCCGTTCCTTCATCAACTGCTGCACCGCCAGCCCGCCCAGCCCAGGCATGCGCACATCCAGCAGCACGCAGGCCGGGCCGTCATCGATGCACGCGTCCAGAAACGCCTGCCCACCAGCAAACGACAGGGCCTCGAGCCCCACCGACTGCAGCAGCCAGACCGTGGAATCACGCATGCCCTGGTCGTCGTCGACCACATACACCTTCGCTTGCACCCTGACCTCCCGTTATTCCCTGCTCACTGCCAAGCGGCAGCACAACACCAACCCACCGTTCTCGCCCGCACGCGCCCATAAGCTGCCACCAAAGCCTTCGATGAGGCTGCGGCTCATGCTCAGGCCCAGCCCCAGGCCATCGGCCTTGCTGGTGGTGAATGGGGTAAAGATTTCATCCAGGCGCTCGGCCGCCACGCCCGGCCCTTGGTCGGTGACCTCGACCAACACGCCGTCGCCTTCGCGCACGGCGCCCAGCAGGATACGTGAGGGCCGTTCGCCCTGCTGCTCGCGATTGGCATCGATGGCATTGCGCAGCAGGTTCAGCAGCACCTGCTCCAGCAACACCCGGTCGGCATACACCGCCGGCAATTGCGCGCTCATACGCAGTTCGATGCTGACCTGGTCGCGCGCCGCCTCCCAGGCACACAGGCGCATGGCTTCATTGGCCACATCGAGCATGTCGAGCGCTTGCAGCCGGCGGGGCCCTTTACGCAGGAACACGCGTAGCCGGCGGATCACCTGCGCGGCGTGGGTAGCCTGCTCGGTGATGCGCTGCAGCCCCTGCCCGACCCGCTCACGCGCCTGCGGGTCGCGCTCCAGGCCTTGCAGGTAACGCTGGCTGGCGTTGGCATAGTTGACCACCGCCGCCAACGGCTGATTGATCTCGTGGGCGATACCGGACGCCAACTCGCCCAAGGTAGCCAGCCGCGCGCTGTGGGCCAGGCTCTCCTGGGCTTCGATGCGCAAGGTGATATCACGTGAAACACTGACGATTTCCACCACTGCCCCGGTGTAGGTCTCGCGGATGGCGCGGCTGGCAATCTCGAACCAGCGGTAGCCGCCCGCCGCCTGGCGCACCCGGCAGGTCATGGTGTGGTAGCCGTCCTGGTCCAGGGCAGCAGCAGCCTGAGCCAGCACCTGGCGGCGTTCACGCGGGTGCAGCAAGGTCCGCACGGCCATGCCCCGCAGTTGCTCGGGCCACCGGCCCAACAGGCGGAAGGCCGCCGGCGAGGCGTCGAGGAAGCGCCCGTCAGGGCTGTGCCGGGAGATCAGGTCCGTGGTGTTCTCGATGATCAAACGGTACAGGCGCCGGGCGCGGCTGGCTTCGCGTGCACCCTGGCGTTCGGTGCTGGCGTCACGGCAGCGGCCAAGTACCTGCTGGCCCTGGTCGTCAGGGATGAAGGACCACAGCACGATGCGCTCGCCAACCTGTACTTCCACGTCGGCAATTGCCCGGTGCTGCCGCAGGCAGGCCCGCACCAGCGCGGCGCAGTTGGCCGGTAGCCAGGCCGCCAGCGGCGGGCCTTCCTGCAGCAAGGCCTGCAAGGCCGGGTTGGTGGCCAGCGGCCTGGCATCGGCGGCCAGCAACAGGCTGGGCTGCGGGTCTTTGGCGAGCAAGGGAGACAGGGTCTTGTCCACGGCGTGCAACTCGTTGTTATAGTAGTTTTACTATATTGCTATAGTCGATATTCCATCTACCATAGCGACTCGCGTAAAACTGCGACAGGGGAAAGCGGCTAACCGTACGCTTTTCCACACCCTGAACAGAGCTAACAATCAGCCACCGGGGGTCACGCGCACAGGCTGCGCTTGCCTCCCCTACAGGATTACCGCATGTCGATCTATGCCCAGGGCCTGATGCCCGCTGCCGTCAACCATGTCGCCCTCACCCCATTGAGCTTCATCGAACGCACCGCTGCGGTGTATGGCAACTACCCGGCTGTCATCCATGGCGCCATCCGCCGTAACTGGCAGGAAACCTACCAACGCTGCCGGCGCCTGGCCAGCGCCCTGGTGGGGCGCGGCATCGGCCGTGGCGACACGGTCGCGGTGATGCTGCCAAACACCCCGGCCATGCTCGAAGCGCACTTCGGCGTGCCCATGACCGGTGCAGTGCTCAACACCCTCAACGTTCGCCTGGACGCCGAAGCCATCGCCTTCATGCTGCAGCACGGCGAGGCCAAGGTGCTGATCACCGATCGCGAGTTCCACACGGTCATCGAAGCCGCCCTGGCCTTGCTCGAACACCCGCCCCTGGTGGTCGACGTCGATGACCCGGAGTACGGCGAAGGCCGCGCGGTCAGCGCGCTTGACTACGAAGCCCTGCTGGCCGAGGGCGACCCGGAATTTGCCTGGGAATGGCCCGATGACGAATGGCAGGCCATTTCGCTCAACTACACCTCCGGCACCACCGGCAACCCCAAGGGCGTGGTCTACCACCATCGCGGTGCCTACCTCAACGCGCTGGGCAACCAGATGACTTGGGCCATGGGCCACCGCCCGGTGTACCTGTGGACCCTGCCCATGTTCCACTGCAACGGCTGGTGCTACCCCTGGACCATCACCGCCTTGGCCGGGACCCACGTGTTCCTGCGCCGGGTCGACCCGCAAAAGATCCTCACCCTGATCCGCGAACACCGGGTCACCCATCTGTGCGGCGCGCCCATCGTGCTCAACGCCCTGGTCAACATGCCTGAGGCCGCCAAAGCTGCCATCGAGCACCCGGTGCAGGCCATGGTCGCAGGCGCCGCACCACCCGCCAAGGTGATTGGCGCGGTGGAAGAAATGGGCATTCAGGTGACCCACACCTACGGCCTGACCGAGGTGTACGGCCCGGTGACGGTCTGCGCCTGGCATGAGGAATGGGACGCGCTGCCGCTGGAAGCGCGCGCGCGCATCAAGTCCCGCCAGGGCGTGCGCTACCCGACGCTCGACGGCCTCATGGTCGCCGACCCGCAAACCCTCGCCCCGGTGCCGCGCGACGGCAACACCCTGGGCGAGATCTTCATGCGCGGCAACACGGTGATGAAGGGTTACCTGAAAAACCCTGAGGCCACGGCCGAAGCCTTCCGCGGCGGCTGGTTCCACACTGGCGACCTGGCAGTCTGGCATGCCGATGGCTATGTCGAGATCAAGGACCGGCTCAAGGACATCATCATTTCCGGTGGCGAAAACATCTCCACCATCGAAGTCGAAGACGCCCTCTACAAACACCCAGCGGTGCTGGAAGCCGCCGTGGTGGCGCGCCCCGACGACAAATGGGGCGAAACGCCCTGCGCCTTCGTGGCACTCAAGCCTGGCCGGGAAGACACCCGCGAAGCCGACATCACCCACTGGTGCCGTGAGCACTTGGCCGGGTTCAAAGTGCCGAAGACCGTGATTTTTGGCGAGCTGCCCAAGACCTCCACCGGCAAGATACAGAAGTACGTCCTGCGCGACCGCGCCAAAGCCCTTTAAGGCTGTAACTGCCTCTTCGCGGGTAAACCCGCTCCCACAAGAACAGCGCCGTTCTTGGGAACTGCATTAAACCGGTGGGAGCGGGTTTACCCGCGAAGAGGCCCGGCCAGACAACCTATTACTCACTTCCTCGAGCCGACGATGCCCCACTACACCGCCCCACTGCGCGACATGCGCTTCATTCTCCACGATGTGTTGCAGGGCCCTGCCCTGTGGGCACGCCTCCCTGCCCTGGCCGAGCGCATCGACGCCGACACCGCCGACGCCATCCTCGAAGAAGCGGCCAAGGTCACCAGCCAGCTGATCGCCCCGCTCAGCCGCAACGGTGACGAGCAGGGTGTGCACTTCGAAGCCGGCCAGGTCACCACCCCGGATGGCTTTCGCGACGCCTGGCGCACCTACCGGGAAGGTGGCTGGGTTGGCCTGGGCGGCAACCCCGAGCATGGCGGCATGGGCATGCCGAAGATGCTGGGCGTGCTGTTCGAAGAAATGCTCTACGCCGCCGACTGCAGTTTCAGCCTGTATTCAGCCTTGAGTGCCGGCAGTTGCCTGGCAATCGACGCCCACGCGAGCGAAACACTCAAGGCCACCTACCTGCCGCCGCTCTATGAAGGCCGTTGGGCCGGCACCATGTGCCTGACCGAACCCCACGCCGGCACTGACCTGGGGTTGATCCGCACCCGCGCAGAACCCCAGGCCGATGGCAGCTACCGCATCAGTGGCAGCAAGATTTTCATCACCGGCGGCGAGCAGGACCTGACCGAGAACATCGTCCACCTGGTGTTGGCCAAGTTGCCGGACGCACCGGCGGGGGCTAAAGGCATCTCGCTATTCCTGGTGCCTAAGTACCACGTCAATGCCGATGGCAGCCTGGGCGAACGCAACGCCGTGCAGTGCGGGTCGATCGAGCACAAGATGGGCATCAAAGCCTCGGCCACCTGCGTGATGAACTTCGATGGCGCCATCGGCCACCTGGTCGGCGATGCGAACAAGGGCCTGGCGGCCATGTTCACCATGATGAACTACGAGCGGCTGTCCATTGGCATCCAGGGTATCGGCTGCGCCGAAGCGTCGTACCAGAGCGCCGCACGCTACGCCAACGAACGCCTGCAAAGCCGTGCCGCCGCGGGCCCGCAGGCGAAGGACAAGGTGGCCGACCCGATCATCCAGCATGGCGATGTGCGGCGCATGCTGCTGACCATGCGCACGCTTACCGAAGGTGGCCGGGCCTTTGCGGCCTACGTGGGGCAACAGCTGGACCTGGCCCGCTATGCCGAAGACGCCGGAGAACGCGAACATGCCCAGCGTCTGGTGGCACTGCTGACGCCCGTGGCCAAGGCGTTTTTCACCGACAATGGCCTGGAAAGCTGCGTGCTCGGCCAGCAGGTGTATGGCGGCCATGGCTACATCCGCGAATGGGGCCAGGAACAACGCGTGCGCGACGTGCGTATCGCACAGATCTATGAGGGCACCAACGGCATCCAGGCCCTCGACCTGCTCGGGCGCAAGGTGCTGGCAGACGGTGGCCAGGCGCTGGCCAGTTTCACCGCCGAAGTGCGCGCCTTCAGCGTTGCCGCGCCACTGTACCGCGAAGCCCTGCAAGCCAGTGTTGCGCGCCTGGAAGCCACCAGCGCCTGGCTGCGGGCACGCGCAAGCCAGGACGCCAACCTGGTCAGCAGCGTGGCCGTGGAGTATTTGCACCTGTTCGGCCTCACCGCCTACGCCTACATGTGGGCGCGCATGGCCGCCGTGGCGCAGGCCAAGCGCGAACAAGACCCGGCCTTCCATGAGGCGAAACTGGCGTGTGCAGCGTTCTTCTTCCAGCGCGTGTTACCACGCAGCCTGGGGCTGGAAGCCAGTATCCAGGCCGGCAGCGCGAGCCTGTACGGGTTGACCGCGGAACAGTTCTGATCAGCGTGGGGGCGTAAAGCGCCCCCAGGCACTGCCCGCGAAGGGTTCTCAAACGCTGAAATTCCATTGCAAATCCGACGAAAAACCGGCACAACTGATAGTCATTCGCCATTACCTCGGTTCTCGGGAACCCTCTAGCAAGGGTAGAATGCGCAAAACCCGGAGCCGCAATGAATCACGACCGCCTCAATCCCAGCCCAGACGATGCCATTACCGACGCCGCCGCGCAGTGGTGCATGCGCCTGCACGCCGATGATTGCACGGCGGCAGAGCGCGAGGCGTTCGCCCGCTGGCTAGCGGCTGACCCACGGCACGCTGAGGAATACCAGGCGATGCTGGAAATCTGGCAGACTGCCGACCTGCTGCCGCGCAACGCGACCGTGGTCGACTTCAACCCGCCGTCACGCCAGGCCGCACGCGTGCGCAACTGGCGCCCGCTGGCCTCGGCTGCGGCCATCGCCCTGGCGGTACTGCCATTGGCAGGCTGGATGGGCTGGGAACAAGGTTGGCTGCCCAACCATTACCAGCACTTCGAAGCCAGCGACCGGATGCAGACAGTAGAGCTGAGCGACGGCAGCACGGTGCAGCTCAACCTCAATACCGAGCTGACATACCTCAACTTCAAGGACCAGCGCCAGGTTACCCTCAAGCGCGGCGAGGCGTTCTTCAAGGTCCAGCACGACAGTGCGCACCCCTTCATCGTCCACGCTGGCCGCGGCCAGACCCGGGTAACCGGCACCCAGTTCAACGTCTGGAAGTACCAGGACCAGGTCAAGGTCACCTTGGTGGAAGGTTCGGTGCTGGTGTCCAGTGACGGCAGTGCCGGCGGCTACCGCCTAGGCCCTGGGATGCAGGCCAGCTATCACAAGGGCGATTTCGAGCCGCAACTGGCGCAAAGCGACGATTACGGCAATGCCTTGGCTTGGCGCAATGGCAAGCTGGTGCTCGATAACCTGAGCCTGGAACAGGCGTTGCCAGTGATCAACCGCTACCTCGACGCCCCGCTGCTGCTGGCCGATGCCAGCACCGGGCGGATCCGCATCAGCGGCATCTATAACACCCGCGAAGTCGGGCGCCTGGTCAACAACCTGCCCAAGGTGCTGCCGGTCTACCTGACCCGCAGCAAGGACGGCAGCACAGTCCTCAACAGGATCTCGCCGCCGCCCGACAAGGGCTGACGCCCTCCCCGCCTTACAGCGTCATCGCCGCCAACCAGCCAAACGCCAGCAGCGGCAGGTTGTAGTGGATGAAGGTCGGCACCACCGTGTCCCAGATGTGGTGGTGCTGGCCGTCCACGTTCAGGCCCGAGGTCGGGCCCAAGGTCGAGTCCGACGCGGGCGAACCTGCATCCCCCAATGCCCCGGCGGTACCCACGATGCACACCGTGGCCACGGGGTCGAAGCCCAGTTGCACGCACAGCGGTACGAAGATCGCGGCCAGAATCGGCACGGTGGAGAACGACGAGCCGATGCCCATGGTCACCAGCAATCCCACCAGCAGCATGAGCAAGGCGCCAACGCCCTTGCTGTGGTCGATCCACTGCGCCGATGTCTCGACCAGGCTCTTGACCTCGCCGGTGGCCTTCATCACGTCGGCAAAACCCGATGCTGCAATCATGATGAAGCCGATCATGGCCATCATCTTCATGCCTTCGGTGAACAGGTCGTCAGTGTCTTTCCAGCGCACGATGCCCGACAGCGAGAAGATCAGGAACCCGACCATGGCGCCAATGATCATCGAGTCCAGCAACAGCTGGACGATAAACGCCGCCGCGATCGCCAGGCCAGCGACCATCAGGGTCAACGGGTTGTATTGCACGCTGACCTGCTCGACCTGCTCGATACGCGCCAGGTCGTAGTCGCGCTTCTTGCGGTAGCTGAAGAACACCGCCAGCAACAGGCCGGCGAGCATGCCCGCCGCCGGAATGGCCATGGCATGGGTGACATTGACGCCGCTCACATCGACCCCGGCGCGGGCGACGTTGGCCAACAGGATTTCGTTGAGGAAGATGTTGCCAAAGCCCACCGGCAGAAACATGTACGGGGTGATCAGGCCAAAGGTGATCACGCAGGCGATCAGCCGACGGTCGATGCGCAGACGCGTCAACACATACAGCAGCGGCGGCACCAGCAGCGGGATGAAGGCGATGTGAATGGGCAGGATGTTCTGCGACGACACCGCCACCACCAGCATCAGGCCGATCATCATCCACTTCACTTTGCCGCCATTGGCATGGCCCTGGCGGTCGATCATGGCCAAGGCCCGATCGGCCAGGGCGTGCGCCAGCCCTGACTTGGCGATGGCCACGGCAAAGGCGCCCAGCAGCGCATACGACAATGCCACGGTGGCGCCGCCACCCAGTCCGCCATTGAAGGCCTTCAGCGTGCCCTCGATGCCCAAGCCGCCGACCAGGCCGCCGACCAAGGCACCAATGATCAGGGCGATGACCACGTGTACCCGCGACAGGCTGAGTATCAGCATGATGCCGACCGCGGCGATCACTGCATTCATGGTTGGCTTACCTCATAAGGACAGAAAAAAAGCGCGCACTCTGAAGCAGTGGGCGGCAGATGTCAAAAGCGCCATGGTGCGGCGCATTACTCAGCCCCGCCTTAATTTAAATTGAACGTTTGAATAAAGAAAAAAGCGCGATGGCCGACACAGTCGACAGCCAGAACTATTACAAGGGATTCGCCCCATGCCTTTGCGACAACTTTCCATCCAGTGGAAGATCACCCTGCTCGCCGGTCTGTGCCTGGCCGGCATCGTCACCCTGCTCGTCGGCCTTTCGCTGTACCGCATGGACCACAGCTCGGACCTGGTCAAGGCGAGCAGCATGCAGATGCTCACCGATGCGGCCCAGGGGCGCATCGAGTCGCAAGGTGAAGTGCAGGCCTTGAACATTCGCCGTCAATTCATGGACGCCTATCAGTACGGCGCCGGCTTCGCCCGCCAGGTGCTGTTCCTGCGCGAGCAGGCTGAAAAGCGCTTTCTCGACGCTTACGACCTGCGCGAGGACATGACCCGCCAAGTGCGCGCCGCGTTGCAGGCCAACCCCGACCTGCTCGGCATGTCGCTGGTGTTCGAGCCCAACGCCCTGGACCACAAGGACAACCTGTTCACCGCCAAGCCAGCGCTGGGCAGCAACGAAACCGGGCGTTTCGCGCTGTACTGGTCGCAACCACGTGCCGGTCAGCTGACCGCCATGGCCCTGCCCGAGCATGACATGGCCAACACCGAGATCGGCCCCAGCGGCCAGCCCGCGAACACGTGGTGGGTGTGCCCGCGCAGCAGCGGCAAGGTCTGCGTGGTGGAGCCCTACTTCTATGACATCGATGGCCAGCGGGTGCTGATGACCAGCATCGTCTTCCCCCTGGCCGTCAACGGCAAGGTGATCGCCACCCTGTCGATCGACATCAACCTCAACAGCCTGCAGGCCTTGACCCAGAACGCCAGCCGCAGCCTGTACGAAGGCCGCACCACCGTGGGCATTCTCAGCCCGGCGGGCCTGTTGGCCGGTTACAGCGCCGATGCCGGCAAGCTGGCTCAGCGCTTCGACCAGGTCGACACGGCAAAGGGCGCCGAACTGGTGCGCAAGCTGGCCGAGGGCAAGCTGAGCATCCTGCACGACCAGCAACGCCTCAAGGTGCTGGCGGCCTTCGAGCCGATCCCCGGCGCCCAGCCCTGGGGCGTGCTTCTGGACGTGCCGGAAAACGCCCTGACCGGGCCCGCCGAAACGTTGAAACAGGAACTCGATACACTGAACACCAGTGGCACCTTGCTGGAGCTGGGCCTGGGCCTGGCCGCTGCAATCGCCGGCCTGCTGCTGGTGTGGCTGATGGCACGTGGTGTGACCCGGCCGATTCTGGGCGTGGCGGCGATGCTCAAGGACATCGCCAGTGGCGAAGGTGACCTGACCCGCCGCCTGGCCTACCAGAAGCAGGACGAACTGGGCGAGTTGGCCGGTTGGTTCAACCGCTTCCTCGACAAGTTGCAGCCCACCATTGCCGAGGTCAAACGTTCGGTGCAGGCCGCCCGTGGCACGGCTGACCAGTCCTCGGCGATCGCCAGCGAGACCAGCGCTGGCATGGAGCAGCAGTACCGCCAGGTTGACCAGGTGGCGACCGCCTCGCACGAAATGAGCGCCACCGCCCAGGACGTTGCCCGCAGCGCTGCCCAGGCTGCGCAGGCAGCCCGCGAGGCCGACCAGGCCACCCGCGAGGGCCTGGCCGTGATCGACCGCACCACCCACAGCATCGATGCCTTGGCCGCCGACATGAACAACGCCATGGCCGAAGTCGAGGGCCTGGCGCAGAACAGCGAGAAGATCGGCTCGGTGCTGGAAGTGATCCGCTCGATTGCAGAGCAGACCAACCTGTTGGCACTCAACGCCGCCATCGAAGCCGCCCGCGCCGGTGAGGCCGGCCGTGGCTTTGCCGTGGTCGCCGATGAAGTGCGCAACCTCGCCCGGCGCACCCAGGAGTCGGTGGAAGAAACCCGCCAGGTGATCGAGGCCTTGCAGGCCGGTACCCGCGAAGTGGTCGGTGCCATGGACAACAGCCATCGCCAGGCCCAGGGTGGCGTGGAGCAGGTCGGCCAGGCCGTTACTGCACTGCAGCGCATCGGCCAGGCAGTGACGGTGATCACCGACATGAACCTGCAGATTGCTTCGGCCGCCGAAGAACAAAGCGCGGTGGCCGAAGAGATCAACAGCAATGTCGCAACCATTCGCGACGTCACCGAATCGCTGTCAGGGCAAGCCAACGAGTCGGCGCGGGTCAGCCAGTCGCTCAACAGCCTGGCCAATCAACAACAGGCGCTGATGGATCAGTTCCGCGTCTGAAGCGTTAGAGGCCGGCGCTTGCCGGCCTCACCTCAAGGTTCGAAGCGGCCGTTGCCGAGTATGCGATCAAGCATCACCAGCGCACCGTGCACGTTGGGCCTGGCCCCCATCGGCAGGACATCGGTACCCGGCACGGTGGCGTCTTCGTATCCGGACGCCATGACCAGCAGGTGCATCTGGTCGGCATTCAGGTAGACGTGATGGTGCTCCATGGCATACGACTGGATCAGGCTAAGTGCGCCCGTCACCATGGGAGTTGCACTGGAGGTGCCGGCGTAGTTCTCGGAGTAGTCCCTGTTTTCACCGGGCAGGTCCTGCAAGTCGCCTCTGGACAACGTCACGACGCTATCGCCCCAGGCGTTGAGCATGCGATGGCGGTAGCGGTAGTTGGAGTACGCGTGGGGCTTGCCGCTGTACGATTGACAAGCACCAATCAAGATGACCCCAGCATCGCCGTAATCGTTGAAGTAGGGCCAATTGGCAAGATCGACGCCCTGGCTAGCCTGGGTCCCTTTTTGCGCCAAGGTCTTACTGCTGCCATTGGCAGCCGCATTGATCACCACGGCGCCTCGCTGGGTCAGTTGCTGCATCACTGTCCACCAGGCCTTGTCGTGCACGGACGGCAACATCGTACTCAGCACGGACGGGTTCGCGGTCTGACGGTTGATAGCGACGATATCCCCTGGCTCAACATTGCGCAGCAGGTCTTTGAGCACCTGATAGCTACCGTGAGTGTCCATCAAGCGGTTGTGGTAGAGGTACAATTCGCTGTCATGGCTGACACCCGTAGCCCCGAGGCCATTGCGCGCCGCCAGAATGACCCCCACAGACGCAGTTCCGTGCTTGGGGTCATCGTTTGGCTTTAGCGAG
The DNA here is from genome assembly GCF_014269095.1 of Pseudomonas sp. SWRI50. Classification (NCBI taxonomy): domain Bacteria; kingdom Pseudomonadati; phylum Pseudomonadota; class Gammaproteobacteria; order Pseudomonadales; family Pseudomonadaceae; genus Pseudomonas; species Pseudomonas sp. SWRI50. The sequence goes on from NZ_JABWRW010000010.1 coordinate 91,544, forward strand.
ACTATCTTCAGGTCAGGATTGTCCCGCAGGTCTTCATGGTCAGGAAACAACCCACCGTCACTGAAATGGATCCGCGAGCCTCGCCCAGTTACCCCCCCGGCCCAGGCCTTGCGCACGTTCAATCCTTTCCATCTTGGCCCTGGTGCGTCGAGGTAATGCTGGCGATGCTCGAAGTCGGGCGTGGGCTGGGCATTTTCGTGGGCTCGATTGCCCGCCACCACGGCGGTGCCGGTCAACAGCGTGGCTACCACCGCCGCCGCGCCAAGCAAGATCAGGTTTGGCTCAGCGCTGGCTTGCAGAAAGTGCATGGACTGCACGTACTCCAGCGCGGCCAGGGTCTTGAGCAGTGCGAGGTAAGTGTCGTTGAGCATGCTCGGCGGCTGCTCCAGGTAGCAGAACGTGCGTAATGCCTGAAGCCGATCGTCATGCTGCTCCTGCTCATCCAGAACAGGCCGGGGGGTAAGCACGGTAATCAGATTCGGCCAATAACGAACCAGTACCGAGCCTGAATCGGGTTGCAGATCATCAAGCAGCCGTTGGTAGCCACCCGCTTCGAACGCGATAACCAGCGTGGGGTACGCGGCACCTGGCGCTACTGCCGCAAGGCTTTGCGCGGGCTGCTCACGAGGTTCGTATTCGCGGCTGCTCTGGTCCACCTCACGCTTGCCTCGCCCGCCCGCGGCCGGCAGCGGTATTTTTTCGAGCACGCTTCGGTTCAACTCCTCGGCCTTGATTTCGAGCACCAAAGGCGGCAAGTCAATGATCCCGGCAGCCCCGGTAGGCCGGTTCGCAGCCCGGGCATATTCATCTAGCAGGACGACCCTTGGCCGGATGCTGTAGACACCTACCGCTTCTTCGGCGATCAACGTGGCTGGGCATCCGTGGTCATTCAAGCGACCACTGTGCGCCTGTGACTGTACCGAAACGCCTCTGAACGAAACCGCACCCTCAGGCCCGGCCCGCTCCAGCTCGTAGCGAATGCTTCTGATTTTGTGCAGGTCTGCACCCATGCACCGAACGTGAAATTTTCCGTCGAAACAGAAGTTGCGGTAATAGACAAAACTCAAATCAAGGGTCATCAGGAATGCCTCGCGCCGTGGGCCAAATGGGCTGCCGAAATGGCAGCGCACACTCTTGCAACCGCGCGCCACGGAGCACAGAGAGAGCGCCTTCCCTGCCCCCGCCAGGCAAAGCAGACAAAGAGGTCGTCTACACTTGCCGGCACTGACTCAGCAGCTACCGAGGAGGCCCCGATGAAGAGAATTCCAACGCTGCTGGCCGGCCTGCTGCTGGCTGCTGGCTTGGCCAGCACCGACAGCGCCGCCTCAGCGGAACGCAACGCACCGATTCACTTTGGCGCAATTGGTTGGGAAAGCGGTGCACTCACCACCGAGATCCTGCGCCTGATCGTCGAACGGGGTTACGGCTACCCCACCGACACACTGCCCGGCAGCACCGTGAGCATGGAAGTGGCCTTGGCCCGCAACGACCTGCAGGTGATCGCCGAGGAATGGGCCGGGCGTAGCCCCGCGTGGATCAAGGCCGAGCAGGCCGGCCAGGTGTTCGCCCTAGGCGACACGGTCAAGCACGCTGAAGAAGGCTGGTGGGTGCCGGCCTACGTGATCCAGGGCGACCCATCGCGCAACCTCAAGCCCTTGGCACCTGACCTGCACAGTGTCGACGACCTCAAGCGTTACCCCAAGGTGTTCAGGGACCCTGAAATACCGGACAAAGGGCGCTTCCTCAACAGCCCCAGTGGCTGGACTTCTGAGACGGTCAACAGCCAAAAACTCAAGGCCTATGGGCTGGATGCGCTGTACAACAACTTCCGCAGTGGCTCTGGCGCAGCGCTGGATGCCGAGATCAGCTCGTCCATCCGCCGCGGCCAGCCAGTGCTGTTCTATTACTGGAACCCAACCCCGCTCATGGGGCGCTACAAGCTGATCCGCTTGCAAGAGCCACCCTTCAATGAAAAGGCCTGGGCCACCCTGACAGATGCCAGCAACCCCAACCCGCAAGGTAGCCAGTCACTGCCAGCCAAATTGTCGATTGGCGTTTCCAAGGCGTTCAAAGAAGGCTACCCGGACCTGGTGGCGGTGTTCGAAAAAGTCGACCTACCGATCGATCGGCTCAACAGCGCCCTGGCCGAGATGAGCGAAAAGCGCATCTCGCCCAACCAGGCTGCCCTCGCCTTTTTGCGCGATAACCGCGATGTGTGGAAAGCCTGGTTGCCTGCGCAGGTCGCAGCCAAGGTCGAGGGCAGCCTATGAGCGGCGGCTTTCCCGAAGCCCTGCAATTTTCCTTCGCGGGTCGCGTCAACCAGCTAGTCGACTGGCTGGTGTTGAACTACGGCGACCACTTGCGCAGCCTCTCGGATCAACTGCTGCAACTGCTGGTGGGGCTGGAAAACCTGCTGCGTCTGTTGCCCTGGTGGGCACTGTTGCTGGTGGTCGGGCTGCTCGCCTGGCACGCCAGCCGCAGCCTGTTGCGCAGCCTGATGATGGTGGCCCTGCTGGCCTTGATCGGTGTGCTCGGGCTGTGGGACAAGCTGTTGCAAACCTTGGCCTTGGTCCTGATCAGCACGGGCTTGTGCGTGATGGTCGGCGTGCCGCTGGGCATTCTGCTGGCGTCCCGCCCGCTGGCTCGACGGCTGTTGATGCCGGTGCTGGATGTGATGCAGACACTCCCGGCCTTCGTCTACCTGATCCCGGTGCTGATGCTGTTTGGCCTTGGCAAGGTGCCAGCGGTGTTCGCCACCCTGATCTACGCCTTACCGCCACTGGTGCGGCTGACCGAACTGGGCTTGCGGCAGATCGACCCGTCCTTGTTGCAGGCTGCGCACGGCCTGGGTGCCAGCCGCTGGCAGCGGCTACGTCGCATCGCCCTGCCACTGGCCCTGCCCAGCATCATGGCCGGGCTCAACCAGTCGGTGATGATGGCGTTGTCGATGGTGGTGGTGGCTTCGATGATTGGCGCCCGCGGGCTGGGTGAGGATGTGCTGGCGGGGATCCAGACCCTTAACGTCGGCCAGGGCGTCGAGGCGGGGTTGGCGATCGTGGCGCTGGCCATGGTGATTGACCGCATCAGCCAGGCGTATGGGCGCACGGGGCGTTGAAGTACGCAGATGCCGGCTTGCCGGCGACCGGCCCCGCACTGACAATGCACGCCTGCCCGCTCAGCCCTGGAGCCCCTTCGCGTGTCCCTCAAAGCCCTGCGCACCCTGGTGACCATCGCCCGCCACGGCACCTTCGCCCGTGCCGCCGACCTGCTCAGCCTCACCCCTTCGGCCGTGAGCCTGCACATCAAGACCCTCGAAGACGAACTGCAGGTCACCCTGTTCGACCGCAGCCGACGGCAAGTCGTGCTGACTGAAGCCGGGCAGTTGGCGGTTGCGCGCGCCGAGAGCATCCTCGGCGCCTATGACGAGCTGGCTGATGCCTTGGCCAGTGGCCCGAGCCTGCGTGGCCGCTTACGCCTGGGGGCGATCCACACGGTGCTGGCCCGGCGCTTGCCCAAGGCCCTGCTGTGGATCAAGACCCACCACCCGCAGTTGCACATCAGTGTCGCCTCGGGCATGTCGGCAGAATTGGCGCGGCGCGTCGAAGACGGCGAACTCGATGCGGCGATCACCACCGAGCCGGTCAGCCCCTACCCGCAGAGCCTGGTCTTCACCCCGCTGTTCGCTGACCGCTTCTGGGCCATCGCCAGCCCCGACCTGGCTGGCCAGAGCGTGCCCGAGCTACTGGCCAGCCAACCGTTTCTGCGCTTCGACAAACGCGCCTGGGCCGGACGGCAAATCGAACAGGAGCTGCGCCGCCAGCACCTGCAAGTCAGCGAACAAATGGAGCTGGACAGCCAGGAAGCCCTGGCCAGCATGGCGGTGATGGGCCTGGGCGTGGCCATCATCCCCATGGCCGACGCGGACCTGCAGCGCTTGCCGCCGGCAACCTGCCTGCCGTTTGGCGAGCCGCAACTGACGCGCCGGGTGGTGCTGCTGGAGCATGAGAAAAGCCAGCGGCGCCACCTGAGTGCGGTGCTAAAGACGGCCCTGGATGCCTGAACCGCGGCAACCGTGCAGTTTTTCTCAACGGTCACTGAAGAAAACAACGTTTTTACAAACCAAAGCGCCCCCGTAGTCTGTAGCGGTACCCGACGACGGAACGCCGACCATGCTCCACCTTCTGCTGACCACACTGCTACCCATCATCCTGCTGATTGCCCTGGGCACCTTTCTGCGTGTGCGCGGCTTTCTGGCCGAAACCTTCTGGCCCGGTGCCGAACGCCTGAGCTATTACGTGCTGCTACCGTCGCTGTTCCTGCATGGCCTGGCCACCGCCAACCTCGACGGGGTACCGATACTGGGCATGGTCGCAGTGCTGATGCTGTCGACCCTGCTCGGCGCCCTGCTGCTGGTGCTTTACCAAGGCGCGGTGAACCATGACGGTGCCGATTTCACCTCGGTGTTCCAGGGTGGCATTCGCTTCAACAACTACATCGGCGCAACCCTGGCGGCGGGCATCTATGGCAGTGCTGGCATTGCCTTGGCGGCCGTTGCCAACGCCGCCATCGTACCCTTGGTCAACCTGCTGTGCGTACTGGTGTTCGCCCGTTTCAGCGCACGCCACAGCTCACCAGCCACGGTACTGCGGGCGATCTTCGCCAACCCGCTGATCGTTGGCTGCGCGGCTGGCCTGCTGCTGCGGGTCACAGGGCTGGGCTTGCCGGCAGGGCTTGAACCGACGGTCAAGGCGCTCGGCCAGGCCGCCCTGCCCTTGGGCCTGCTGTGCGTAGGCGCAGCCTTGGGCGGTGCCAGCGTCGGCCACCAGGTGCGCCCGTTGATGGCCGCCTCGGCGTTCAAGTTCCTGGTCATGCCGCTGACTACCTGGGGCCTGTGCCGTGTGCTGGGCCTGGGTGGGCAGGCGGCAGTCGTGGCCGTGCTGTTCCAGGCCTTGCCTACGGCGTCCTCGTCCTATGTGATGGCCCGGCAGATGGGCGGCAACGCACCGCTGATGGCCACCATCATCGCTCTGCAGACCGTGGTAGCCGCCGCAACCCTTCCTTTGGTGCTAATGCTTACGCTTGGCTAGACTCTGAATCAACCCAGCGATCGGAAGCTCGGCCATGCGCCTCTCGTGGATGGTAATCGGCTTGACCTCGGCCCTGCTTGCAGGCCCATTGCACGCCGCCGACACGGCCAAGGCCGCGGTCGCCGAGGACAAGGCCGAAGTCCTTGAAGAAAAGGTGGTCGAGGACGCCCCGCCGCCGAAAAAGGCCGAAACCATCACCCCAGGCGAAGTAAAAGCAGTCGACCCGGCAGGCCAATCGCCGCTAGACGACAGCATCACCTGCCTAGCCCGCACCATCTATTGGGAAGCCAAGGGGGCCAACGAAAAGGACATGACGGCGGTGGCCAGTGTCGTGCTCAACCGCCTGGGCCATGATGGCTTCCCGGACACCATTTGTGGCGTCGTCAAACAGGGCGTGGAAACCAAGGCCTGCCAATTTTCCTGGTGGTGTGACGGGCGCTCGGACCAGGTCGAGGAAGCGCAGCGTTACGACATCGCCAAAGAGATTGCGCGCAAGGCGCTCAACCAGCAGCTCAAAGACCCTACCGGCGGTGCGCTGTACTTCCACGACCGCAATGTGCACCCGGATTGGGCCAAGGCCTACCGCAAGACTGCGGTAACCACACATTTTCTGTTCTACAAGCCTAAGCAGGCGCAGGCCCGCTGACGTGTGTGTGTGGGTGTAGGAGCAGCCTTGTGCTGCGAAGAGGCCGGTGAAAGCAGCGAAGATTCACTGTGCTTTCACCGGCCTCTTCGCAGCACAAGGCTGCTCCTACAGTGAGCGTCAGAAGTCTATCGAGCCGGAGAACTTGACCTGGCGCGGGTCGCCTTGGGTCAGGTAGCCGCCGTTGGCCGAGGCCCAATAGTTCTTGTCGGTGAGGTTCTCCACGTTCACCCGCAAGGTGACCTCTTTCTGCTGCACCTTGAACCGGTAACGTGCGCCTACATCGAAGCGGTTCCAGGTGGGCAGGGTGAGCGTGTTGGCCGGGTTGGCGTACTGGCCACCGGTGCGCAGCATGCGGGCATTAAGCGCTACGCCTTGCAGGCCAGGCACGTCCCAGTCGACGCTAGCGTTGAGCTGGAAGGTCGGTACACCGACCGCATGGTTGCCATCATTGGTACCGTTCTGGGTGTTTTTCAGTTCTGTGTCCATGCGGGTGCCGCCGGCCATCAGGCGCAGCCCCTGCAGCGGCTCGCCGAACACGCTCAGCTCAACGCCCTTGTTTAGCTGCTCGCCGTCCTGGACGAATACATTGCCCTGCACGAAGCCATCGGTGGGCCGCTCGATACGGAACAGCGCCAGGTTGGCACCGAAGGTCTGGTAGTCGAGCTTGACCCCTGCTTCGATCTGTTTGGTCTTGGCGGGTGGGAACACTTCCCCGGCGTTGATGACCTGCCCCGACGCCGTCGCGCCCTGCGCCAGGCCCTCGATGCGGTTGGCATACAGCGAGATCGACGGGTTGAGCTTGTAGACGATGCCGTACACAGGCGTGGTCACCGACTCGTCGTAGAACGCGTTGCGCCCAAGGTCTGCGCCCTCGCCGTCATAGGCATACCCTTCGACCCGCAATTGCTGGCGCCTCACCCCCACCGTGACCAGCAGGCTATCGTCGAACAGGCCCAGCGTATCGGACACGGCAATGCTGCGGTTGCGCGTCTTGCCGGTCACCCCAGGGTCATCCAACTTGCCACCGGTAAAGGTTGGGGTGGTGGGCTTGGGCAACGGGTCAGTGTGATAGAGGTTGGTGGCCTGCGCGTTGTAGAAGACGAACGCATTTTCTTGCTGGGTCCAGATGCTGGCCGCACCAATGTTCAGCTGATGGCTGACCGGGCCGGTCTGCATGCGGCCGTTGATGCCCCCCATGAAGGTGGTGTTGTCTTCATTGTGGGGGATTTTCGAACCGGCGATGGTGGCGTCGCCCGTGGCGGCGTTGGTCAGGATCGGCGTGCCGTAGAAGCCGTTCTCATGGGTGTGCTTGACGCCACCGGCCAGGTAGCCGCTCCAATTGTCGTTGAAGTCGTAGTCGCCCCGGGCCATGCCGAACGTGTCTTCGGTTTCAGTCCAGGCCCAGTCCTGGCCATAGTTGTGGTCGGCATCTGGCGCGCGTGGGATATCGGTGAGGCCGGCCCCCAGGCGCACCGAGTTACGCAGGTGGTTGACGCGCTGCTTCTGGTAGCCGAAGTCGGTAGACAGGCGGAAGTTGTCGCCCCGGTAGTCAAGGCCGGCAATGAACAGCTTGCTACGTTGATCCTGGTCGTCGACTGCGGTTTCGCCTTCACGTTGCGACAGGTTCAGGCGCACGCCAAAGCGGTTGTCCTCACCGAAACGCTGGCCGATGTCCAGGTGTTCGCCAACGCGGCCGTCGCTGCTGATGTCTTGGGTGTAGCGACGCGTGGGGACATCGCCGGCACGCTTGGGCTGCAAGTTGACGTTGCCGCCAAGGCCGGTTCCGGTCGGGCTGGCGCCGTTAAGGAAGGCGTTGGGCCCCTTGAATACCTCGACCCGCTCTACCGCATCGGTTGATATCATCTGCCTGGGCAACACGCCATACAGGCCATTGAACGCCACATCATCACCGCTGAGTGGCAACCCGCGGATGACGAACACCTGCGACTGGTTGCCGAAGCCAAACGACTGGCGCACGGACGGGTCGTTGAGCAGCACATCGCCGATATCCTCGGCCTGCTGGTCCTCGATCAATTGCGCGGTGTAGCTGGTCATGGTGAACGGCACGTCCATCATGTCCTGATTGCCCAGCACGCCCATCTGCCCGCCCCGCGCGACCTGCCCACCGGCAAAGGCTTGCGGGAGTTCGCCCTTGACCTTGGCAGACTCGGCGTCGATAGCAGTGGCATCCAGCTGGATCACGCCATCAGCCGCCTGTGCAGTAACCGCAACGGAACAGCAGACAGCGAGAAAGGTCGATTGATAATGACGGGGTCGTGCCATGAAAGGCTCCTGGGTATCGGATGGACGCCTTCCTGGCAACGTGGGTGGAGGGCATAAATTAATCGCGATTGCGAATTGTTTCCAGCTGAAGTTACGAATAATTACCAAGTGATCGCACTTTTTGCGCGTCCAGTGGTCTACTTCCTCTTATGCCGCCTGCAACGATTGCCGTCGTTTGTATTGCTTTGCACGGGACTGGGCCAAAAACCCTGTGCTTGTGTAGGATGAGCAGCGCTTACCACGACGCTGCCAGTCATAGGGAGATTCACATGCGCGTCCTGTCATCTGTTGCCGCCTTGTCGCTGGGCCTGGTCATCGCGACCGGGGCCTTGGCCGTCACCGGCGAGGAGGCGCAACTGATCGAATCGATCAACGTCTACCGCAGTAAGGCCCAGCCCTGTGGTGGCGAGGCGTCGCTGGAGCTGCCGCCACTCAACAGCGACACCCGTCTGGCGCTGTCGCCCGAGGGCACGCGCGATTTGCAACAGGCCATGTCCCGCGCGGCCTACCCGATGGTGAACGTGCAGGCCATCAGCCTCTCGGGCCCGCGCGATGCGCGCGCGGCCATGCATGCCATCGAGGAGAGCTTCTGCCAGGTGGTGCTCGACCCGCAGTTCGTCGACATCGGTGTCAGCCAGGAAGGCCGCGACTGGCGCATCGTCCTTGCTCGCCCCCTGCTCAGCAGCCGCCTGGGGGATTGGCAGGCTGAAGGGCAGAAAGTGCTGCAAGAAATCAACGCTGCGCGCAAGGTGCCACGCCAATGCGGCGGCCAGCCGTTTGCCGCCGCGCCCGCGCTGAGCTGGAGCACCGTATTGGCCGGCGTTACCGCCACCCATACGCGGGCCATGGCCAACCAGAACTTTTTCGACCATATCGACCGCGACGGCCGCACCCCTGGCGATCGGGCCGAGCTGGCCGGTTACTTGTATCAGCAGATCGGCGAGAACATCGCTGCAGGCCGCGACACCGCGCATAAGGTGGTCGACGGCTGGCTGGCCAGCCCTGGGCATTGCGCGACCCTGATGAACCCGGATTTTCGCGAGCTAGGGGCGGCCTATGCCGTCGACCCGAAGAGTGATGCGGGGATCTACTGGACGGGGATGTTTGGCACACCGCAGTAAAAGCCAGAACAGCCTGGGCGGGCGATGCGGCCGCTCAGGCAACAGCGGCACCCTCGCGCAGTTGCAGTGCCGTACAACCAAAGCGCCGCCGCACGCATTTACCCAGGTGGCTGGCATCCCCCAACCCCACTTCATCGGCAATCTGCGCCAGGCCGTGGCTGGAATTGAGCAACCGCCAACGCGCTTGCTGCAAGCGCATCTCCAGCCACCAGGCCTTGGCGCTCATCCCGTGGCTGGCCTGGAATTGACGATCAAGCTGACGCCGGCTGATGCAAAGCTCCGTCGCCAGTTGCTCGATCGACAACGGTGAACCCAGGTGATGCCGCATCAACGCCAGGGCCCGCTGCACCGCTCGCCCGTGCCCCACCCCCGGCTCCAACGAACGCAAGGCATGGCGGCTGTCGCGCGTCTCGTCCACCAACATGTCGGCCAAGCCCTTCAGCGCCCGAGCCCGGCCACAGGCACGCGACAGCAGTTCCACCGCCAGGTCGATTGCCGCGGTCCCTCCCGCGCAGGTAATGCGCCCACCTTGAATGTGATAGAGCTGGTCGCGCAGCACCTTCAGATGAGGGAACGTCGCTCGAAACTCGGCTTCATGCCGCCAATGGACCACTACGTCATGCCCGTCCAACAGGCCGCAAGCGGCCAAGAGGAAGGCGGCGTTGTCGACGGCCACCAGCTTCACACCCGCCTTGGCAGCCCGCTTCAGCAACGCCTTGTAGCGCGGAGCCAGTTCAGCGGTGGCCATGGCGTTGCGGCCGCCGAACAGCACCAGGTAGTCGTAGTGGGCCATGTCGAGCTGTTCGGCAATGGCTTCCACCTGCACCACCGCACCACTGCTCGCGGGCACCGGGTCTAGGGTCAAGCCTGCCAGGGTCCAGCTGCAATAGCGCTGCTGGCTGTAGTCTTCGTCATCGGCGCTGAAACGCAGCTTGTCGAGAAATGCACCGAACGGCAGCAGGGCAAACGCCGGCAGGGGCAGGATCAGCAGGCGGATATCAGGGGGCATGAGAGCACGTCCAGATCAGACCATCGAATATCTAGATCATACCTTCGAAAAAACGCGTTGTGCCCTAGACTGGCGCTCTCCAACCCTATCAGGCACTCCCCCATGGCACTCGACACCTGGCTTATCTACCTGCTGGCCAGCATCGGCCTGTCGCTGACTCCAGGCCCCAACAGCTTGCTCGCGTTGACCCACGGCGCGCTGTATGGCGCACGCCGTACGCTGTTCACCATCGTTGGCGGGGTAGTTGGCTTCAGTGCCTTGATCGCCCTGGCAATGTTCGGCCTCAGTGCCCTGCTGCAAACCTCTGCAGCAGTGCTTGGCATACTCAAATGGGTGGGCGGCGCTTACCTGGTCTGGCTGGGTATCCAGCTGTGGCGCAGCCCGGCGCTGCACCTTGAAGTGACGCAGCGGGCCCGCAGCCTGGGCAATGCGGGCCTGTTTCGTCAGGGCCTGCTGTCGGCCATGGCTAACCCCAAGGTGTTGCTGTTCTACGGTGCGTTTCTGCCGCAGTTCCTCGACCCTCAGCGTGGGCTGTTGATGCAGTTCGTGGTGATGGCGGCGACCTTTGCCAGCGTGGAATTCCTGGTCGAATACTGGCTCGCGCGTTTGGCGTTTCGCATCCGGCCCTGGCTGGCCAAGGGTGGCAAAGGGTTCAACCGCTGCTGTGGCAGCTTGTTCGCAGTGATCGGCGTCGCGTTGCCACTGGGGCGCTGATTCAGCTCAGCCGCGGCGCCCTTGCAGGAGGAACACCAACAGCGCCAAACCCGGCAGCCCGGCACCCACCAGCGCAACCCCCTGCCAACCATACTGGGCAAACACGGCACTGGCCACCGACGAACCCAGCGCCCCGCCCAGGAAGATACTGGTCATGTACACCGCGTTCAGGCGCCCGCGGCTTGCCGGGTCCAGCGCATAGACTTCGCGCTGGCCAATCACCATGTTCATCTGCACCGCGAAGTCCAGCAACACACCGGTCAGCCCAAGGCCGATCACACTGAAGCCCGGTGCCGTCAGCCCGACCAGTAGCGCCACAGGCGCCAGTACCAACGCCGCCAGGGAACCTGCACGGGCATGCCCGGCATCGGCCAGGCGGCCGGCGATGGGCGCGGCCACGGCCCCTACCGCCCCTACCAGGGCGAACAGCGCGATCTGGCTCTGCGACAGGCCATGCGCCCCCGCCAACGCGAGGGGTACAGCCGTCCAGTACAGGCTGAACGCAGCGAACATCAACGCCTGGTACAGCGACCGTTGACGCAGCACCGGGTAACGGCGCAGCAACGCGACCAGCGACAGCATCAGCCCGGCATAGCTGGCTTTGTGCTCCGGGACCCGGCGTGGCAGGGTCAACGCCAACAACAGGATGATCGCCAGCATCACGCCCGCCGCGCCGATGAACACGGTGCGCCAGCCGAAGTGATCGGCCACCAGGCTCGACACCGGCCGCGCCAGCAGAATGCCCAACAGCAGACCACCCATGATGTTGCCGACCACACGGCCACGCTGTTGCTCAGGGGCCAGATGCGCTGCCAGGGGGATCAGCATCTGCACCGCGACCGAACTGAACCCGATCAACAGTGCATAGCCCAGAAACAGCTGCCCTTGGCCACTGCTACTGGTACCAGCCAACAGCAGGCTGACGCAGGCCAGCACCGCGGTAGCGATCATCAGGCGGCGGTTTTCCAGCAGGTCGGCCAGCGGAACCAGTAACAGCAGGCCTAAGGCATAGCCCAGTTGGGTCAGGGAAACGATCAGGCTCGCCCGTTCAGTGGACAGGCCCAGGTCGGGGGCGATCAGCCCAACGATGGGCTGGGCATAGTAGATATTGGCAACGATGGCGCCGCAGCAGAACGCCAGCAGGGTCACCAAGGCCCGGCTCAGGCCAGTGGCCGACGGCTGCTCTGCGGCTAGGGAGGGGTTCATGCGATGTTCCTCAAGAAGGGACGGAATATGCCACACACCTTAGCCAGACGTGCCGCAGGCGAGAATCCGGCGGGCGCGCAACAGGGCTTTGCACCCTGCGCAACGCTGACGGCTCAGTGCGCCAACAGGCCTTCGCAAAAGGTGATGAAGGCGTTCACGCGGCGCGACCCGCGATGGTTGGGCAAGTACAGCGCGTTGATCCTGTCGTTGGCAGTACCGGGGCTGACCTGCCAGTCGCCGAACACGCGCTGCAGCGTGCCATCGGCCACGTCCTCACGCACCAGCCAGTCGGCCAGCAGGGCAATGCCGCTGCCAGCCAACGCGGTTTCGCGCAACAGGTCGGCATTGGCGCTGCGCAACGGCCCGCTCACGTCCAGTTCCAGCACCTCCTGGCCCCGCGTCATGCACCAGGGGCGCGCCTTCTGCCCATAGCGAAAACGCAAGCAGGCGTGCTCCAGCAATTGCTGCGGGTGCTCCAGTGCTGCACGACCGGCCAGGTAGCCCGGGCTGGCCACCAGCCAACGCTCGAACCGGCCCAGTGGGCGGCACACCAGTTCGTCATTGGGCGCTGGGTCACCCAGCCGGATCGACAGGTCGTAACGGCCATCGAGCAAGTCGTCCAGGCGGTCGCTCAGATCGATGTCCAGTTCAAGCGCCGGGTGCTTGGCCAGAAAGGGCCCCAGGTGCGGCGCAATCACCCGCCGGCCGAATTCCACCGGCAGGCACAGCCGCAGCACACCGACCGGCTCCTCGCCCCGGTCAGCGACACTGGCATCGGCTTCATCCAGCGCTTCGAAAATGCCCCGGGCCCGCGCGTAGTAACGGGCACCCGCCTCGGTCAGGCTGACCTGGCGCGTCGAGCGGTTCAACAAGGTGGCCCCCAGCTCGGCCTCCAGTGCATCGACCAGGCGGGTCACCGACGAGGTCGCCACGCCAAGCTTGCGCGCGGCCGCGGAAAACCCCTGGGCATCGACCGTCGCCGCGAACATCTTCATGGCCAGCAGCTTGTCCATGTGTCTTCCGTCTTTTAAAGCTCGGAACAGTCCTACAAACCGCAGGGATGGTCAAGAAGCGCACGCCCCCGCAATCACGTCCATAGTGGAAGCACCTCCCTTTGAACGAGATTTCAGATGGCCCCCTTCAACATGCTGAATACCTTGCCTCCCTGCGACCCGACCGCTGCCGAGCGCGTCGACGAACTGCTCAGCCGCCCCGGTGTGCGCATCGAGCGCATTGTTTCCAGCGGCCAATCCAGCCCGCCCGGGTACTGGTACGACCAGGCCGAAGGTGAGTGGATCGTGCTGCTCAGCGGTGCCGCGGGCCTACGCTTCGAGCATGAAAACCATACGCGGCTCCTTCAGCCCGGCGACTGCGTCGATATACCAGCGCATTATCGCCACCGCGTGGAATGGACCGCGCCGGGCATCGCGACAGTATGGCTGGCCGTGTTCTACAGCAGCGCTAGCCCTTGGCCGGAATAGGTGTCGAACCGTCCAATCGGGGCCTGCTGGCGCAGCGTGGCCCCTGCACACATTGCTTTTCGACGACTCGACCAAAGTATGAGTACTGATTCCATATCTGTCATGAACGCTTTGTTTACTGCATTTTTCGCTGCCTGATCTAGACTTTTGCCAACACCTTGGCAAGTTCAACCCTGCGACAATCAGCCTCACAAAACTTTGTACTAACTTGTTAATTAGCTTGCTAAGGGCTTAAACTGCGCCCATTCCACCTGCTGAGATCCCTGGCATGAAAGAAACACCGCGCGCCTCTGGCGCCACAAACCTCATTCTGGTCGGCCTAGGCGTTATCGTCGCCCTGCTCGGCCTGCTCCTGGCCGCCGGCGGTATCAAGCTGGCCGGCCTCGGCGGCTCCTGGTACTTCCTGATCGGCGGCCTGGCCATGGCCATCGCCGGTATCCTCATCGCACGCCGCAAGGTCGCCGGTGCCTGGCTGTATGCCCTGTTCCTGATCGGTACCGCAATCTGGGCCGTGATCGACACCGGCCTGGTGTTCTGGCCGCTGTTCTCGCGCGTGTTCATGTTCGGCGCAATCGGCATGGTCGTGGCGCTGGTCTACCCCCTGCTGGTACGTGCCAACGGCGGCACCGCTGGCCGTGGCGCGTACGGCCTCGCAGGTGTGATGGCGGTGGCATTGGTCATTGCCGCAGGCAACATGTTCGTTGCTCACCCAAGCGTCGCTCCGACCGGCAAAGGCCCTGGCATGACCCCGGTCGAAGCCGGCAAAGAGCAGAAAGACTGGGCCCACTACGGCAACACCGAAGGTGGCAGCCGCTTCGCCGCGCTGGACCAGATCAACCGCGACAACGTCAACAAGCTCAAGGTGGCCTGGACCTACCACACCGGTGACGTCGCCATCAGCGACGGCAACGGTGCCGAGGACCAACTCACTCCACTGCAGGTTGGCAACAAGGTGTTCATCTGCACCCCGCACAACAACCTGATCGCCCTCGATGCCGACACCGGCAAAGAGCTGTGGAAAAACGAGATCAACGCCCAGTCCAAGGTCTGGCAGCGTTGCCGCGGCATGGCCTACTTCGACGCCACCGCGCCGTTGGCCCAGCCAACCCAGCCGAACAGTTCGCCCATCGCCATGGCCACTGTCCCGGCCGGTGCCAACTGCCAGCGCCGTCTGCTGACCAATACCATCGACGGCCGCCTGATCGCCGTCGACGCCGACACCGGTGAGTTCTGCCAAGGCTTCGGCAACAACGGCCAGGTCAACCTCATGGCTGGCCTGGGCGATGTGCCGGACTCCTTCTACCAACTGTCGTCCGCGCCGCTGATGGCCGGTACCACCGTGGTGGTTGGCGGTCGCGTTGCCGATAACGTTCAGACCGACATGCCAGGCGGCGTCATCCGCGGCTTCGACGTCATCACCGGCGCCATGCGCTGGGCCTTCGACCCAGGCAACCCGGAAGACCGCAACGCCCCGGCCGACGGCAGCACCTACGTGCGCAGCACCCCGAACAGCTGGGCCCCGATGTCGTACGACCCGGCAATGAACACCGTGTTCCTGCCGATGGGTTCGTCGTCCACCGACATCTATGGCGTAGAACGCAACAAGCTGGACCACACCTACGGTGCTTCGGTCTTGGCACTGGACGCCACAACCGGCAACCAGAAGTGGGTGTACCAGACTGTTCACAACGACCTCTGGGACTTCGACCTGCCAATGCAGCCAAGCCTGATCGACTTCACCAAGGATGATGGCAAGACCGTACCTGCGGTGGTGATCGGCACCAAGGCCGGGCAGATCTACGTGCTTGACCGTGCAACCGGCAAGCCGCTGACCCAGGTCGACGAAGTTCCGGTAAAACCGGGCAACATCCCGAACGAGCCGTACTCCCCGACCCAACCAAAATCGGTGGGCATGCCACAGATCGGCGCGCAGACCCTGACCGAGTCGGACATGTGGGGCGCCACCCCGTATGACCAGCTGCTGTGCCGCATCGACTTCAAGAAAATGCGCTACGACGGCCTGTACACCGCGCCGGGCACCGACCTGTCGCTGAGTTTCCCAGGCTCGCTGGGCGGCATGAACTGGGGCAGCATTTCCACCGACCCGGTGCATGGCTTCATCTTCGTCAACGACATGCGTCTGGGCCTGTGGATCCAGATGATCCCTTCGCAGAACAAAGGCAACGCGGCCTCCGGTGGCGAAGCCTTGAACACTGGCATGGGCGCCGTACCGCTCAAGGGCACGCCGTATGCAGTGAACAAGAACCGCTTCCTGTCGGTTGCCGGTATCCCTTGCCAGGCTCCGCCGTTCGGCACCCTGACCGCGGTTGACATGAAGACCCGCCAAATCGCCTGGCAGGTCCCGGTCGGCACCGTCGAGGACACCGGCCCGCTGGGTATCCGCATGCACCTGCCGATCAAGGTCGGCCTGCCAACCCTGGGCGGCACACTGTCCACCCAAGGTGGCCTGGTGTTCATCGCCGGCACCCAGGACTTCTACTTGCGCGCCTACGACAGCAGCAACGGTAATGAAATCTGGAAGGCCCGTCTGCCGGTTGGCAGCCAGGGCGGCCCGATGACCTACGTTTCGCCGAAAACCGGCAAGCAGTATGTGGTTATCACCGCCGGTGGCGCGCGTCAGTCGACTGACCGTGGCGACTATGTGATTTCTTACGCCCTGCCGTAAGACTGCGTCGCCTGCTTCGCGGGTGAACCCGCTCCCACAGGATGATCACTGCACTTGCAAAGGGTGCAGGCCCTGTAGGAGCGGGTTCACCCGCGAAGAGGCCCTAGAACACTACCCGAGACCCCGCAATGCCATCCGCAATTCGCATCACTTCTCCCCTCCTGCTCGCCCTGGCCAGCACCACCGCCCTCGCCGACGGCGACCTGATGACCCGCAACACCCTGACCGGTGACTGGGGCGGTCTGCGCCATCAGCTGGAAGAAGACGGCGTCAAGTTCACCGGCGACTACAGCGGTGAAACCGCCTACAACACCCACGGTGGCCTGCACCGTTCGGCCCGCTACTCGCAGAACCTCAAGCTGGGCGTGCAGTTCGACCTGTCGAAACTGTACGGCCTGGAAAACGGCGGCAAGGTGCAGTTGACCATCAATGACCGTCGCGGCAACAGCGCCTCGGAAGACCTGGTGGGCAACCGCTTGCCGATCCAGGAAAACTACGGTGGCCTGTACACCCGCCTGACTGAACTGAGCTACGAGCGGACCCTGTTCACCCCGGCCTTGAACGTCAAGCTCGGCTACATGGCCATGGGCAACGACCTCGGCGGCTTGGACAGTGGCATCCTGTGCAACTTCATGAACGCCGGCTTCTGTGGCCACCCACTGAACATGTCGGGCGGCAGCGGCTGGACCAACTACCCCAACGCCCACCTGGGCGTGCGGGTGAAATACGACCTGTCGCCGTCCTGGCAGCTGCGTGTCGCGGCCTTCAACGTCGACCCCGAGAGCAACGGCAATTCCAGCCGTGCCTGGCACCTGGGGCCCAAGCACACCACAGGTACCGTGGTACCGGTTGAGCTGGTGTACAAACTGCAAGGCGAGCTGCCAGGTGAGTACAAGCTGGGCTACTACTACGACAGCTCCGATGTGAAACGCATTGGCAGCGACAAGGAAGTGTCCGGCCGCGGCGGCCATTACCTGCTGATCGACCAAGCCGTGTGGAATGACCCACGTTCGCCAGGCCGCAGCCTGCACGCCTTTGGCCAGTACTCGGCATCGAGCGAGGCCGCTTCGCCGTTCACCAAGTGGTATGGTACCGGCGTTGTGCTGTACAAGCCGTTCGAAGGCCGCCCGCGCGATACCCTGTCGCTGGGCTATGGCCGTGCCGTGCCAAACCCACGCAGCCGCGATGTGCTGGAAGACGCTGCGTTCAACGCAGGGCAACAGTTCCCGAACATCGACAGCGCCGAGCAGTTGATTGAACTGAGCTACGGCTACCAGGCCACGCCATGGCTGAACCTGCGCCCGGATGTGCAGTACATCATCGAGCCGGGTGCGTTCTCGGGCAAAGCTATCGACAATGCGCTGGTAGTGGGCCTACAGGTCAAGGCCACGTTCTGATTCATCACGGCATTGCCCGCATCCTGTAGGAGGAGCCTTGTGCTGCGAAGAGGCCCGTGACAGCACAGTGAATTTTCTCTGCTGCCACGGGCCTCTTCGCAGCACAAGGCTCCTCCTGTCAGGAATGCCTACCGGCAAAAATGACTCAACCTTCGCGCAGGTAATCCACCAGCCGCAGCAGCATCTCATCGCACCCCTGCAACTGCTCGGCACTGACAAACTCGTCCGGCTTGTGCCCCTGCTCCATGCTCCCCGGCCCGCAGACCACCGTCGGGATTCCGGCCTGGTCGAACAAGCCGCCTTCAGTACCAAACGCGACCGTGCCGAACGCCGCTGAACCACTGAGCAAGGCGACCAAACGTGCCGCTTCGCTGTCAGCCGGCGTGGCCAGCCCCGGGTAAGCACTCAGCGCCTCAAGGCGAATATCGGCGCCCTGGTTGACGGCGCGCATGCGCGGCAGCAACTCAGCCTCGGCGTAGCCCTGCAACTGGTCAGCCACCCCCTGAGCATCGAACCCTGGCAATGCGCGCACCTCGAAGTCGAATTCGCATTCCTCGGGCACGATGTTCAACGCCCTGCCACCTTTGATCACGCCGGTCTGTACCGTGGAAAACGGCGGATCGAAACGCGTGTCATGGTGCTCAGGCTGTGCCAAACCATTACCGATCTCACCTAGCTTGCCGATCAATCGCGCGGCGTACTCGATGGCGTTCACCCCATAAGGCGCATAAGCCGAGTGACAGGCGGCACCGTGCACCTGGCAACGCATTGCCAACTTACCCTTGTGCCCCAGCACTGGCTTGAGCTCGGTCGGCTCGCCGATCAGGCACAACCGCGGCTTGTGTGGGCGCTGCGCAAGCGCCGCAAGCATCGAGCGTACGCCCAGGCAACCCACTTCTTCGTCATAGGAGAACGCGAGGTGCAGCGGAATACGCAAAGGCTGCGCGAGAAACGCGGGGACCGCTGCCAGGACAGAGGCGATGAAGCCCTTCATGTCCGCAGTACCCCGCCCATACAGGCGCCCCTCCCGCTCACTCAAGGCAAACGGCTCGACCGTCCAGGCCTGGCCGTCAACCGGCACCACATCGGTGTGCCCCGAAAGCACTACACCGCCAACGTCCAGCGGGCCGAGGGTGGCAAACAGGTTGGCCTTGGTGCCCTCAGCGTTATGGAACAACTCGCATTCCACGCCAAGGTCCGCCAGGTAGTCACGGATGAAACCGATCAGCGCCAGGTTCGAATCGCGGCTGACCGTGGCAAAACCGATCAGCCGGGCAAGCAACGCGCGGCTGGTGCGCTCATTCATTGCCCGGCACTCCATAGCTTGGCGCGGCGGTCGGGTCGAGGGCGCGGGTCACGTAGTCCTGCATCTGCGGGCGATAGGCTTGCCACAGGCCATCGAGCTGGCCGATCGGGTCTTCATCGGCCCAGTCGACGCGCAGGTCCACCAGCGGCCAGGTCAGCTCGCCGGCAATCTTCAGCGCTGCGGAATGCACCGGCCCGGCCTCGCCCCCGGCCGCCATCGCCGCCTGCATGGCCGCCAACAAGCGATCGGCCAGGTGCCCGCCGGCCTGTTCAAACGCGTGCACCATGGCCTCGATCACCTGCTTGGACGCCAGCAAGTTACCCGCAGCAGCGCACTGCTCGCCGGCCACGGCATTGTGCACCCCAAGTGCCTGCTTGCCAGTAAACAACGCGACCTGGCCCTGGCTGTCGATCACGGTGACCTGGCGGTATTCGCTCCAGCCATTGGCGTTGAGCACCCTGTCTAGTGCAGCTGCCGGCGGCAACTGGCCCTGCTCCAGCACATCGAGCAGCTGCGGCCCCAATGCCGGCAAGGTGATGTTCTGCGTTGCGACCGCCCCCACACCTGCGCGCACCCAGGGGCAACGCGCCCCGACCGCGATGCTCGACGAGCTGATGGCGATACCGACTTGGCCGGTTTCCTGGCAACGACCGATGATGGAGAAAGTCATGTCATGGTTCCTGTTGTTCTGTCCGATGCAGGGCATTCTGGGTGGAACCCTCCAGCGCGCGAAACCACCTTTTTCCGAGGGCTTGAAGAGGAAAAAACTAAGGCCGCCCGCACCACCCCGAACGGCATGAAAAATCCCCCTCAAGCACCGCGGCAAGCCCTATGAATCAAGGCCTTCGCCGTTTTATCGGCAAGCCCTAGCTAAATACTATTTTCGCCATTTGCGCAGCGTCCCTAGTCTGGCCCCAGGCAACGGCGGTCCTCCAACCGACCTGACAAAAACCGCCTGATAAAGGGCTCGGACATGACTTTGAACAACCTCGAAATCGACACCCTCGTCGTCGGCGCCGGCCAAGCCGGCGTGGCCATGAGCGAACACCTGAACAAGCTCGGCGTGCCGCACCTGGTGCTGGAGCGCAAGCGCATCGCCGAAGCCTGGCGTACGGGCCGCTGGGACTCGTTGGTCGCAAACGGCCCGGTCTGGCACGACCGCTTCCCTGGGCTGGAATTCAACCTCGACGCCGATGCCTTCGCTGGCAAGGATCAGGTTGCCGACTACTTCGAACAATACGTGCGCAAGTACAACCTGCCGGTGCGCACCGGCATCGAGGTGAAGAAGGTGGTGCGCAACAGCGATCGCCCAGGCTTCACCATCGAAACCAACGAGGGCGTGATCCGCGCCAACCGCGTGGTTGCTGCCACTGGCCCGTTCCAGCGCCCGGTGATCCCGGCCATCGCGCCAAAGGACGAGCGCCTGCACCAGATCCACTCTGCCGCCTACTACAACCCCGAGCAGCTGCCCGCCGGTGCCGTGCTGGTGGTGGGCGCCGGTTCTTCGGGCGTGCAGATTGCCGAAGAACTGATGCGCGCCGGGCGCCAGGTATACCTGTCGGTCGGTGCCCATGACCGGCCGCCGCGTGCCTACCGCAACCGCGACTTCTGCTGGTGGCTGGGTGTGCTGGGCGAGTGGGACGCAGAAATCGCCAAGCCTGGCCGCGAGCACGTGACCATTGCTGTCAGCGGCGCACGCGGCGGCCACACCGTGGACTTCCGCGCCCTCGCCCACCAAGGCATGACCCTGGTCGGCCTGACCCAATCGTTCGCCGATGGCATTGCCACCTTCCAGGACAACCTGGCAGACAACATCCGCCGTGGCGACGAAAACTACCTGGCCCTGCTCGATGCCGCCGATGCCTACATCGAACGCAACGGCCTGGACCTGCCTGAAGAGCCGGAGGCGCGCAAGCAACTGCCCGACCCTGAGTGCCTGAGCAACCCGCTGCACACACTCGACCTGGCCCAGGCCGGTGTCAGCACCATCATCTGGGCCACCGGCTACGGCGTGGACTTCAGCTGGTTGCAGGTCGACACCTTCGACACCAACGGCAAGCCACAACACCAACGCGGTGTTGCCCGCGAACCTGGCGTGTACTTCCTCGGCCTGCCTTGGCTGTCACGCCGCGGCTCGTCGTTCATCTGGGGCGTGTGGCACGACGCCAAGCACGTCGCCGGGCACATCGCCACGCAACGGACCTACCTGGCCTACCGCGACAGCGAACAACGCGCCGCGGATGAGCAGCAACAACCCACGATCAGCAACGTCAGCACCCTCGGAGCCCACTGATGCCAACCCATACCCGTATCCGCATGTTCAACACCAAGGTCACCTACCCTAACCAGACCCTGGACAACGACCTGTGCCAGGCGGTGCGTGCCGGCAACACCATCTACGTACGCGGCCAGGTGGGCACCGACTTCGAAGGGCGCCTGGTAGGCCTGGGCGACCCTCGGGCACAAGCCGAACAGGCGATGAAAAACGTCAAGCAACTGCTTGAAGAGGCCGGCTCGGACCTGTCGCACATCGTCAAGACCACCACCTACATCACCGACCCGCGCTTCCGCGAGCCGGTGTACAAGGAAGTCGGCAAGTGGCTCAAAGGCGTGTTCCCGATCTCCACCGGGCTGGTGGTGGCGGGCCTGGCCCAGGCCGAGTGGTTGATGGAAATCGATGTGATCGCCGTGGTGCCGGATCAGGCCTGACCTGCCGGCACCCCGCTCAGCCAGGCCTGCGTGACTCGCGCAGCTGCCGTTAGCCGCTCTGCCCCCTGCAAGTGGGCAGACGGCACCTCGACGCTGAGGCTGACGTCGTGGGGCAAGGCTGCGAGCAACTGCGCCAACGGCAGCTGCCCGCAGCCAGGCAACTGCCTGCCCTCGCGCGCTTCCTGGATGATGCCGCTGTCGGGTGGTGCCTGCAGTGGGGCATCGCACAACTGCACGGCGCGCAAGTAACGCGGGTCGATTCCGGCAAGGTCCGCTACCGCTGCGCCAGCGCGAAACAGGTGCAAGGCATCGACCAGCACGCTGCTGTTGTCCTGCCCCGCCCCTGCCACCACGGTATAGGCCTGGTGCACGTTCGCCACCGGCCGCCAGCGCATGAATTCAAGGTCCACGCGCACGCCATAACCCCCTGCCAGCTCGCACAAGGCCGCGAAATGCCCGGTCAGCCGCGCGACATCGGCATCATCGCCCGACACCGTCAGGCTTACCGCCCCCAGCTCCGCACCTGCCGCCAGCAAAGGCTCGTAATCGGCGACCACCACCTCGGGCGTCAATGACACGAACTCGATATCAGCGACCCGTACGCCCTCACCCACCATCACCGCCTTGAGCTCACGCAGCGCCAGGCTGCCCGCCGTTACAGGGTAGGCCAGCGCACCCGGCATCACTGGATGCAGGCGCAGCCCCACCGTGCTGAAGCCGGCACGGCTCGCCTCGCGCACCAGCACGGCTGGCGCCAGGTCCAGTGCCGTCAGGTGAGCGACGCCCAGGCCCCTCAATAGGTCGCCCTCCCGCCACTGAGGTCGAACACGAAGCCGGTGGTGAAACTGCACTCTGGCCCGGCGATCCAGCTCACCATGTTGGCGATTTCCTCGACCTTCAGGAAGCGCCCCATGGGGATCTTGGCCTTGCTCGCTGCGATGTGCTCCGGGGTCATTTCGGCCATCAGCGGCGTTTCTACCATCGCCGGCGCCACGCAGTTGAGCAGCACGCCATCCTGCGCCAGCTCCTTGGCTGCGGCCTTGGTGAAGGCGATCACGCCTGCTTTGGCCGCCGAGTACGCCGAGATGTACTGCACGCCATCCTTGCCCGCCATCGAGGCGACGTTGACGATGCGTCCGTAGCCGCGTTCGCGCATGTGCGGGATGGCGGTGCGGCAGCAATAGAACACTCCGTTCAGGTCAATGGCGATGACCTTGTCCCAGGCCGCTGGCGGGTATTCCCAGGCGGGTACCACTGGGCCATTGATACCGGCGTTGTTGACCAGGATCTCGACCTGCCCGACGTGTGCAAGCACGTCGGCAAATGCCGCTTCCACCGACGCCAGTGATGCAACATCGACAGACTGGCGCAGCACCGGCTCAAAGCCGTTTTCGGCTGTGTCCCAGCCATCGACCGCCAAGTCCCAGATCACCACGTGGGCACCTGCGGCGTGCAGCCGCTGTGCAATCCCCAGGCCGATGCCACGCATGCCGCCGGTGACGATTGCAGTCTGCCCTTGCAGGTATTGGCTCATTGCTTTGCTCCATTTTCGAGGTTAGGTATGTCTGGCAGACGACGCAGGTCGCTCACCATGAACAGGTAACACAGGGCACCGAGGACGGTGATCGACGACACGAAGGCCAAGGCCCAGACGAACGACCCGGTCATCGAAACGATGATGCCGATGGTCAACGAGGTGACGATGCCCGCCGCGTTGGCGAACAGGTTGAACAGGCCACCGCTCAAGCCCAGCAGGCCCTTTGGCGCGATGTCGGAAACGATCATCCAGGCCAGCGCCGACATGCCTTGGGCGAAGTAGGCGATGCAGAGAATGGCGATTACCAGCGCGTCGGACTCGACATAGTTAGCCAGCACGATCACCGACGCGGTGAGCAGGCCGGCAATCACTGGCAGCTTGCGCGCCACGTTCAGGGAGTAGCCGCGGCGCAGCAAGGCATCGGACAACCAGCCACCGACCAGGGTGCCCAGCGAGGCGGCGATGAACGGCAGCACCGCGACCCAGCCAACCTTCAGCCACGGCATGTGCCGCTCGGTGACCAGGTAGGTCGGGAACCAGGTCAGGAAGAACACGTTGGTCGAGTTGCAGGCAAACTGCCCCAGGCAGATGCCCAGCATGTTGCGGTGTTTGAGCAGAGCCGGGATCTGCGACCAGCGGAATACCGTGGCTTTCTGGCCACCGTCGACCACGCCACCGCCAGCTGCGATGTAGTCGAGTTCGGCCTTGTTCGCCGTGGTGGACTGGTGCGGTTCATGGTACTTGCGCCACCAGACCAGGCCATAAAGGATGCCCATCAGCCCGACCGCCATCAGCAGAAAACGCCAGCCGTACGCGTGCAGTACCCAGAACAGCAGCGGCGTGAGAAACGCAAGCCCCGTGTATTCGGCAAATGTGTAGATGCCGGTCGCCCTGGCCCGCTCACTCTGTGGGAACCAGGTCGCCACCACGCGGCTGTTGGTGGGGAAGCACGGCGCTTCGGTCACCCCTACCAGAAAACGCATGCCCAACAGCGACAAAAAGCCCTGGGCCAACCCTTGCAGGCCAGTGAACAGCGACCACAGCGTCAAGGCCAGCCAGTACGTGAACTTGGTGCCCAGCCGGTCGATGAGGATCCCGCCGGGGATCTGGGCCGCCGCGTAGGTCCAGGAAAACGCCGAGAAGATCACGCCCATCATCGCGGCGTTAAGGCCCAGGTCGGCACTGATGCTAGGCGCCGCAATGCCCATCACGCTGCGGTCAAGGTAGTTGATCATCGTGCCGCCGGAGATCAGCGCCAGGATCATGAAGCGGGTGCGGGTGCGTTGTTGCAGGCGTGCAGGCGTGTCGAACGCCCCCACGCCGAGGTTCTGTTCAGTGTTCATGACGGTTGCTCTCTTGTTATTGGAATGGCAAAGGGCGGTGCGCTAGGCAAACCCGAACAGACGTCGCGGTGTGTCCCACATGACGGTGCGGCGCAGTTGCGCATCCGGCATCAGTTGCTCGGCCAGTTTCAGCAGCGGCCCGTAGTCCACCCGCGAGCGCTGACGAATGAACGGCCAATCGGAGCCCCACACGCAGGCCTGTGGGCCAAACGCTTCGAGCAGGGCATGAACGTAGGCACTGCTCTGCGCCTGCAGCGCATCGGCCGAGGCGAACTTCTGCATGCCGGACAGCTTGACGCTGGCCCGGCCGCTTGCGGCCAACCGCAGCAAGGCCTGGAAACCCGGTTGGTGAATACCGGCGCTCACCTCCGGGCGGCCGCAATGGTCGATCAACACGCGCGCCGACGTGCGCTCAAGCAGCCCGCGCAGCGCCAGCAACTGGTCTTCGCACACCTGAATCTGCGCAAACAGGTCGAGCTCGGCGAGCTTGCCGAACAACCCGTCGGCTGCATCCAGGCTCGCCACACCGTACAACGCCGGGTTGAAGGCCACCCCGACCACCCCTTGCGCCTGCAACGTAGCCAGCGCATCCAGGGTGATGTCAGGGCTAACCACTGCCACCCCCTTGAAACGCCCCTGCCCAGTGGCGAGCGCGCTCAGCAGGCAGCTATTGTCGGTGTGGTAGCCGCTGTTCGGCCCCACCAGCAAGGCATGCTGCACGCCATAGGCGTCCATCACCCGGTTGAATTGCTCGAGGGTGGCGACCTCCTGCCCGGACGGGGCGTAAGGCGCGTCGGGGTGATAGGGAAAGCGCGCAGGGTCAAACAAATGGTTATGGCAATCGATCTTGGGTTCATCGAAGATGTTCACGCAACACTCCCGTCAAGCGCCGCTGCGCTTGCCTGCAGATCTTGTTATTGTGCGCCGCGAAGGCGACTCGGCAGGCTTCAAGATACTGCGTGCCCGGCGTCTGCGCTCATACCCAGATGGCGAAGACCATAACCAAAGGTAATGCTCATGCCCCTCGACCATGACGGCCCGGAAGCCCGCAACCTGGTGTTCAAACTGCGGCACATGGAAGTGTTTCGTGCGGTGATGTTGACGGGCTCGATCAGCGCGGCGGCGAAGATGCTCTATGTGTCGCAGCCGGCCGTGAGCAAATTGATCCAGTACATCGAGGGGCGGCTGGCGTACCGCTTGTTCGAGCGTATCAACAACCGCCTGGTGCCGACCCACGAAGCGCAGATTCTGTACCGCGAAGTCGAGCGGGTGTATCAGGCCGCGCTGGAGGTCAATGAATGTGCGTTGTCACTGGGCAGTGGCGGCCACCGTAACCTGCGCATCTCGTGCAGCGCCTCGCTGTCGACCGTGGTCATCCCGATTGCGCTGGCCCAACTCAAGCGTGAGTCACCCTCGCTGAACATCGAGTGGCAGACCTCGTTGATGGGTGAAATGCCGAACCAGATCCTGTCGAAGAAGGTCGACCTGTCGATTGCCGCCTTGCCGGTGATCCACGATCACCTGCATTCACGCGCGTTCATGCGCGGGCGCATGGTGGTGGTCCCCCTGGCCGACGAAATCCACTTCGACATCAGTTTCGTCTATTCGCGCTTCGAGCCACCTTCGCACTCGGCGCTGCACCTGATGCAGGTGCTGCATGCCCAGGCCCTGAAGCTGGGGCGGGGGATCGAGGGGTTCGCGTTGCCAACCCCTTGATGAACCGGGGCCGCCCGGCGGCCCATCGCCGGCTCCCACAGGTAACTGCGCAGGCTCAGACCTTGCGAAAAACCTGTGGGAGCCGGCTTGCCGGCGATGGGCTGCAAGGCAGCCCCTTGAGTACAATCAGGCGATCGCCGCGTCCACCAACACCTGCGCTTCCTGCACCAGGCGCTGCAGGTGCGCCTCGTCGATAAAGCTTTCGGCATAGATCTTGTAGATGTCCTCGGTGCCCGACGGCCGTGCGGCAAACCAGCCATTGGCGGTCATCACTTTCAACCCGCCAATCGCCTGGCCGTTACCCGGTGCATGGCTGAGGATCTGCACGATTGGCTCACCAGCAAGCTCTGTGGATTTAACCTGCTCAGGTGCCAGCTTGCTCAACAACGCCTTCTGCCGGGCATCCGCCTTGGCCTCGACGCGGGTGGCATACGGCTTGCCCAGTGCTGAGGTCAGGTCGGCATAAGCCTGGCTCGGGTTGCGACCGGTGCGTGCGGTCATCTCGGCGGCCAGCAAGGCCGGGATCAAACCGTCCTTGTCAGTGGCCCAGACCGACCCATCGCGCCGCAGGAACGAAGCCCCCGCGCTCTCCTCGCCACCAAAGCCCAATGAACCGTCGAAGAGGCCTTGGGCGAAGAACTTGAAGCCCACCGGCACCTCGAACAGCTCGCGGCCCAGGCGCTCGGTAACGCGGTCGATCAGGCCACTGGACACCACGGTCTTGCCCACGGCTGCGTCGCTGCGCCATTGCGGGCGGTGGCGGAACAGGTAGTCGATGGCCACGGCCAGGTAGTTGTTCGGCTGCAGCAGGCCATCCGGGGTGACGATGCCGTGGCGGTCGTGGTCCGGGTCGCAGGCAAAGGCCACGTCAAAGCGCTCGCGCAGGCCGATGAGGCCCTGCATGGCGTAGGGCGAGGATGGGTCCATGCGGATCTGGCCGTCCCAGTCGACGGTCATGAAGCGGAAGGTCGGGTCGACCTCGCTGTTGACCACTTCCAGGTTCAGCTTGTAATGCTTGGCAATCGCCGACCAGTAGTTAACCCCGGCGCCGCCCAGCGGGTCGACGCCCAGGCGCAGGTTGGCGCTGCGAATCACGTCGAAGTCGATGACATTGCCCAGGTCTGCCACGTAGTGGCTCACGTAGTCGTGGCGGTGCGTGGTGGCAGCCTGCAGTGCCTGGGCATGGTCCATGCGTTTGACGCCAGCCAGGTTCGCAGCCAGCAGCTCGTTGGCCTTGGCCTCGACCCACTTGGTCACGTCGCTGTCGGCTGGGCCGCCATTGGGCGGGTTGTACTTGAAGCCACCGCTTTGCGGCGGGTTGTGCGACGGCGTGATGACGATGCCATCGGCCAGGCCCTGCTCGCGGCCACGGTTGTAGCACAGGATGGCGTGGGACACCGCTGGGGTCGGCGTGTACTCGTCGTCTTTGGACAGCATCACCTGCACGCCATTGGCCGCCAGCACTTCCAGGGCACTGGCCGTGGCCGGTGCCGACAGCGCATGGGTGTCGGCGCCAATGAACAGCGGGCCATCGATGCCCTTCTCCTGGCGGTACAGGCAGATGGCCTGGGTAATGGCCAGTACGTGGTACTCGTTGAAACTCAGCTCAAGCGAGGTGCCTCGGTGCCCCGAGGTGCCGAAGGCCACCCGTTGGGCCACCACGCCAGCGTCGGGGCGGCCGGTGTAGTAAGCGGTGAGCAGTCGGGGGATATCGACCAGCACGCTGGCCGGAGCCGGCTTGCCTGCCAAAGGACTGAGCGTCATGCAGAAACCTCGAGTTCAACGAATGTTGGTGTTGGAACGTGCAGTGTACTGAGAGTTGCAACGCCGCGCGACGGGCGACGCGATGAAAGCCGCCAGCACTTGGCGATGGTCTAGAGTATTAGCCACCACTCCCCGGCAACGAGGCCCCATGGCTTTTCACCGCCTGACACGTACCCACCCTCGCCTCACGTTCGCCACCTTGGTCGGCATCATCGGCGCCTGGCTGATCCCTGCCGGTGACACGGTCCAGCACATTCTGGTCGGCTGGAACCTCGGCGTCTGGCTCTACCTGCTGCTGGTCCTGTGGCTTACCTGGAGCGCCAACCCGGAAAAGGTCCGCAACGTTGCCCAGGTCGAGGATGAGAACGCCGGCCTGGTCCTGCTCACCGTCTGCATCGCTGCCATCGCCAGCCTGGCCGCAATCACCTTGCAACTGGTCTCCAGCCGCGGCCTGCAAGGCAGCGCCCTGGCCCTGCACTACTTGTACACCGGGTTGACCGTGGCCGGCTCCTGGCTGTTGATCGGCTGCATCTTCAGCCTGCACTATGCCCGGCTGTTCTATACCGGCCAGAACCATGAGCCCCCGCTGCGCTTTGCCGATGGCGAGCGCAACCCGGATTACTGGGACTTTCACTACTTCTCGTTCACTATCAGTGTGGCGGTGCAAACGTCCGATGTCGGCGTCGCTGGCCGGGGGTTGCGCCGGGTGGTGCTGGCACATTCAGTGGTAGGGTTCGTGTTCAACACGGCCATTCTGGGGTTCACCATCAACATTGCGGCCGGCCTGCTGGGGTAGCACACACCGCTCGTCCGAAAACCCAGTGCGGTAGAGGCGGCCGTTACCTGCGGCACCCCGCAAGGAAAACGTTTGCTAGGCGAGCTGCCGGTGGATAGCGGCCCTAACAGCACTGTGACCTAGGTCAAACCTCCACGATTCCGGCGTATTCCCACCCTGGGCAATGGCGTGGCAGGTGCTATGGTTACATTCCCGGCGGCCGTGCACGCGGCCTCCCGCTCACCGCGTCCAGGTACGGACAAGGAGGCTGGCATGAACAAAATGACGTTCCCGAACGCCTGCCAGGTGATGCGCTGGCATTTCCACCCGCTCGGCTTCGAAGCCAGCATGGATGCACCGCGCAGCATGATCGCGCGCCTGTTCGACCGCGCCACCGGAGAAACCTTGCTGGCTATTGCCGGCATCCCTTGCGCTGCGATCATGGCCGCTGCGGATGTCGAGCGCATCATTGAAGCGGTCGAGGCTGAGATGGACGCCTTCGTACCCGTCTTCGCCCTGCGCGACGCAGGCTAGACTGCCACCTCAGGCGTCTCCCGCATGGCCTGCAATTTGCCCATGAATTGCTCGGCCGGCACCGGTTGCCCGAGCAGATAACCCTGCAGCGAATCGCAACCCAGGCGGGTGAGGAAGTCTTGCTGCTTGTCCGTCTCTACCCCTTCGGCAACGATGCGCAAGCCCAGCGCCTGGCCTAGTGCGACAATCGCCGAGACGATCGCGGCGTCATCGCTGTCCTGCTCCAGGTCACGCACAAACCCCCGGTCGATCTTCAGCTCGTTGGCCGGCAGTCGCTTCAGGTACATGAGGCTGGAATAGCCCGTGCCGAAGTCATCGATGGACAAGTCCACGCCCATGTCGGACAGGCGCTGCAACACTGTCAGGCTGGCATCGGCATCATGCATGGCGGTGGTCTCGGTAATCTCCAGGGTCAGGCAGTTGGCCGGCAGGCCGTTTTCGCGCAGGGCCCGGGCCACGCTGTCGACCAGCCCCGCATGGCAAAACTGGATGGCCGACAGGTTGACTGCCATACGCCACCCCTGGTGGCCCTGGTTCAGCCACTGGCGCATCTGCCGGCAGGCTTCGTCAAGCACCCACTCGCCAATCGGGATGATCAGGCCGGTTTTTTCCGCCAGGCCGATGAACCGGTCAGGCAGCAGCAGGCCCTGCTGTGGGTGCTCCCAGCGCAGCAACGCTTCGGCACCGATTGGCTGGCAGGCCTGGGCATCGAACTTGGGCTGATAGTGCAGGCGGAACTGGCGCTGCTCCAGGGCCTGGCGCAGGTCCTGCAATAACTGCAATTGCTGCCGGGCGTTGCTGTTCATCGACACGTCGAAGAAGCTGTAGCCGTTTTTACCGGCGCTTTTGGCGTGGTACATCGCGGCATCGGCATTGCGCAGCAACTCGTGCTGATCCTGGCCATTGCCGGGGTACAAGACGATCCCCAGGCTGGCCGTGAGCTGCAAATCATGCTCGGCGACGCGAAACGGCCGCGACACCAGGTTGACCTGCTTGACCGCCACGTCCATGGCATCGTTGGGCTCCTGCAGCTCCACCAGCAGCACGAACTCGTCGCCACCAATGCGCGCCAGCGTGTCCTGGCTGTGTAAATGGCCGCGCAGGCGCGCCGCGACGGCCTTGAGCAGCAAGTCGCCGACATGGTGACCAAAGGCATCGTTGACCGGTTTGAAGCCATCCAGGTCGATGAACATCAGCGCAAAACAACCGCCCTGCTCCGCCACCTTGGCGATGGCTTGCTCGATGCGGTCGGCTAACAAGGTGCGGTTGGGCAGGTCGGTGAGCGTGTCGTGCAGGGCCAGCTGGGTCAGTTCCTGGTTGGCCAGGGTCAGCGAGCGGGCCAGTTCCGCCGTGCGCGCTTCGAGACGTGCGTCCAGTACCGAGGTCAACAAAGCTACCGCCAGCACTGCCAGGGTGGTGATCAACACCAGGTAGACCAGCCCGTCGCCTTGCAGCCCACCGGCCAGCGCACCACAGAAACTGCCCTCGGGGAAATTGGCTGCGGCCATGCCGGTGTAGTGCATGCCGACGATGGCCAAGCCCATGATCACTGCTGCCAGGCCACGAATCTGCCGGACGTAAGGGGTGTGCTTGCGCAAGCGGAACGCGATCCACAACGCCGCTGCCGAGGCGCCCACGGCGATCATCAGCGAGGCGCCGAACAGCGCAGGGTCATAGTCGATGCCCGGCAGCATGCGCAGCGCGGCCATACCGGTGTAGTG
This sequence comes from Pseudomonas sp. SWRI50, assembly GCF_014269095.1. Lineage (NCBI taxonomy): Bacteria > Pseudomonadati > Pseudomonadota > Gammaproteobacteria > Pseudomonadales > Pseudomonadaceae > Pseudomonas > Pseudomonas sp. SWRI50. Next base: position 122,579 of record NZ_JABWRW010000010.1, read on the forward strand.
CATGCAACTGATGCCCGCGCCCATAATCAACGCGCCAAAGCCCAGTTGCAGCCAGGGCAGGCTCGGCTGGCTTACCAGCCACAAGGCAAAGCCTGACGACAGCACCGCAATCAACAGCGAGAACGCAGTCAGGCCAAGGTCGTAGCCCAGGTCAATGGGCAGGCTGAACGCGAGCATGCCGATGAAGTGCATCGACCACACGCCGACCCCCATGGCCAACGCACCGCCCCCCATCCACAGGTGCACAGCCCTGCCCTTGGCCGTCGCGATACGGCCGGTCAGGTCAAGGGCGGTGTAGGACGCCAGGATCGCCACGCACAGCGAAATCAACACCAGCGAAGAGGAGTAGCTACCGGTCAGCATTGGGAGTTCCAGCGACGGGCCAGGGGGCCCGGAAAAAGCTGACGATTGTACTCAAGCTTTGGCGAAACGCACGGGGTTTTTGCGAATGGGAATGGATCCAAGTGCTGGGATGCCACGGCTGGGCATACGTACCTTGCGCTGCGAAGTGGCCCGTATGCCTGGTAGCGCTGTATTAGCCGTTAGGGCCTCTTCGCAGCACAAGGCTGCTCCTACAAGGAAGGGCTAAACCCTATGTTCAATACGAAGTTCGTCATCCTCAAGGCCCGCACGTAAGACTCAGCGGCTACCAAAGCCCAGTCATGCGCACGTCTTTGTAGGAGCAGCCTTGTGCTGCGAAGAGGCCCGTATGCCTGGCAAAGATGTAGTAGCCGTAAGGGCCTCTTCGCAGCACAAGGCTGCTCCTACAGTGATCGAGGCATGGGTCCACGAAGTGGCACTTATAGCCCAGCATGAATAGCCAGCCATCACTCCTGTTCGGCAAACGCCTGCTCGGCATCCCAGCCGCCGCCCAGCGCGGCAATCAGTTGCACACTGGCCACCAACCGCCCCTGCAGCAGGTTCAGCACACTGCGCTCGTTGCTCAGCGCGGTGGTCTGCACGTTCACCACATCCAGGTAGCCAATCAGCCCTGCACGGTACTGATTTTCAGTCAGGCGCAGCGACTCACGCGCCGCGTCCAGTGCCTCCTGGCGCACCACCGCTTCATCGCCGTACACCTTCAGCTGCACCAGGAAGTTCTCCACCTCCTTGAAGCCATCCAGCACGGTCTGGCGGTACTGCGCCACGGTCTGGTCGTACACCGCGACGGTGCGGTCCACCTCGGCGCTACGCTTGCCCGCATCGAACAAGGTCATGGCCAGCGAAGGCCCCACCGACCAGTAACGGTTCGGCAGTTCGATCCAGTTGCTGAAGCTGCTGCTGGAATACCCGCCACTCATGCTCAGGCTCAGGTCGGGGAAGTAAGCGGCCCGCGATACCCCGATATTGGCATTGGCTGCCATCACATTGCGCTCGGCCGAGGCAATGTCCGGGCGGCGTTCGAGCAACTGCGAGGGCAACGTCACTGGAATTTGCGGCAGCGCTGGGATGGTCTTGCTGTCTGCCAGGGCAAAATTCGCCGGGGCCTTGCCCAGCAACACGGCAATGGCATTTTCGAACTGCGCACGCTGCCAGATCAGGTCGATCAGGTCCGCCTGGGTGCTCTTCAGCTGCGTGCGCGCCTGCGCCACCGCATCCGGGCCAGACACACCGGCACGGTATTGGTTTTCAGTCATGCGCAGCGAGCGTTCGTAGGTGGCCACGGTCGCTTCCAACAGGCGCTTCTGCTCGTCGATCACACGCAACTGCAGGTAGTTCTGCACCAGCTCCGACTGCTGGCTCAGGCGGATCGAGGCAAGGTCGGCGAAGCTGGCTTCGGCACTGGCTTCGTTGGCGTTCAAGGTTTCACGCAGCTTGCCCCACAGGTCGATTTCCCAGCTCACGCCGAGCTGGGTGTTGTAGGTGTTGCGGATGCCGCTGCTGTTGTTCGACAGGCTGGAGCTCGAGCTACCAGTACCCTGGGCTGAACGGTTCTTGCTGGCGCTCAGGTCCAGGCTGGGGAACAGCGCGGCGCGGCTGCTGCGCACCAGGGCCTGGGCCTGACGGTACTGGGCCTCCGACTGCGCAACCGTCTGGTTGCTGCGGTTGAGCTCTTCAACCAGCGCATTGAGCCCGGCATCGCCGTAGACTTCCCACCAGGCGCCACGGGCGATCGCGTCCGAGGGCTTGGCCTGGGTCCAGCCCTCGGCCTGCTTGTACTGCGCCGGGGTGCTCAGCTCGGGGCGGTGGTAGTCCGGGCTCAGGGTACAGGCACTGAGCAGCGCCACGCACAGACTGGCGCCGAGCAGACGCGAGCCACGCCCCAGGGTCAATGACTGCAGGGCACGGTGAAGCGGTGTCTGGGCAAAATTCATAGCGGGGTTTCCAGAGCGGCGTCGGTGCGCACGCCGCGCCAATGGTTGAAACGGTGACGCAGGCGGTCGAGGTACAGGTAGACCACCGGCGTCGTATAAAGGGTGAGGATCTGGCTGAAGACCAGGCCGCCGATGATGGTCAAGCCCAAAGGCTGGCGCATTTCCGCCCCCTCGGCACGGCTCACCAGCAACGGCAAGGCGCCGAGGATGGCCGCCAGGGTGGTCATCAGGATCGGCCGCAGGCGCAGCAGGCAGGCGCGACGGATCGATTCCTCCGGCGACAGGCCTTGTTGGCGCTCCAGCTGCAGGGCCAGGTCGATCATCAGGATCGCATTCTTTTTCACCACGCCGATCAGCAAGAACAGGCCCAGCAGCGAGATCAGGCTGAACTCGCCTCCAGTGACGTAGAGCGCCAGCAAGGCACCGACGCCGGCCGAGGGCAGGGTCGACAGAATGGTCAGCGGGTGAATGTAGCTTTCATACAGAATGCCCAGCACCAGGTACACCAGCACCAGCGCGCCCAGAATCATGAAGGGTTGGCCCTCCTGGGTCTTGGCAAAGGCGTCGGCGGTGCCACCGAGTTTGGCGATGACTTCCTCGGGCAGGCCAAGCTTGGCCACCGCCCGCTCCACTGCAGCCATGGCCTGGTCGGGGCTGTAGCCTTCGGCGACGTCGAAGGCGATGTCTTCGGAAGCGAACTGCCCTTCGTGGCTGACTCGGTCATTGGCCAAGCTGTTTTCGTAGTGGGCGATGGTCGACAACGGCACGCGGGCACCGTCGCTGGTGATCACCTGCACCTGTTCCAGCGTGCTCGGGTCCCAGGCGTATTTCGGGTTGATCTCCAGCACCACCTGGTACTGGTTGAGGCTGTCGTAGATGGTCGAGATCTGCCGCTGGCTGTAGGCGTTGTTGAGCACCGTGGTCACCATGTCCATGTCGATGCCCAGGCGCTTGGCCTGATCACGGTCGACCACCAGGGTAACCTGCGGGGTACCCGCGCCATCACGGGCGTCGATGGCGGTCAGTTCGGGCAATGCGCGCACCGCCGCGACCACTTTCGGGAACCACTCGCGAAGGGCCGCCAGGTCGCCACTCTGCAAGGTATAGAGGTACTGCGACGACGTCTGGTCACGCCCACCGCCACCTAACTGCAGGTCCTGGTCGGCCATCAGGAACAGCCGCCCGCCGGGCACCTTAGGCATCTCTTTGCGCAGGCGCTCGATCACCTTCTGGGCATCCATCTTGCGCTCGCTGATCGGTTTCAGGCGCACAATCACCATCGCATTGTTGGTGCCGCTGTTGCCGCCGATGAAGCCAGCAACGCTCTGTACCGCAGGGTCGGCCAGCAAGGCGCGGCGGTAGGTTTCCATCTTCGGCTGCATCACGCTGAACGACAGGCCATCGTCACCACGGATAAAGCCAATCAATTGGCCGGTGTCCTGCTGCGGCATCAGCGTCTTGGGCACCACCACATACAACGCGATGTTGATACCGATGGTGGCCAGCAGACTCAGCAAGGTCAGGCGCTTGTGCCGTAGCACCCAGCCGAGGCTGCGGTCATAGCCGTTGACCATGCGCTGATGAACCTTGTCGCTCCAGCGCTGCAGGCGGCTCTGTTCGGCCTGGTGCGGTTTCAGCCAACGGGCGCAGAGCATCGGCGTGAGGGTCAGCGAGACCACCAGCGAGACAATGATTGCAGCCGCCAGGGTGATGGAAAACTCCTGGAACAGGCTACGTACGATACCCCCCATGAACAGAATGGAGACGAACACCGCCACCAACGAAACGTTCATCGACAGCAGCGTGAAGCCCACTTCCTTGGCACCGAGGAACGCCGCACGCATCGGCGGCTGGCCGTCCTCGATGTGCCGGGAGATGTTCTCCAGCACCACAATGGCATCGTCAACCACCAGGCCCGTGGCCAGGATCAGCGCCATCAGCGACAGGTTGTTGAGGGAGAAACCGCACAAATACATGACCGCGAACGTGCCTACCAGTGATACCGGCACTGCCAGGCTGGGGATCAACGAGGCACGCAGGCTGCCGAGGAACAGGTAGACAACCAGAATCACCAGCCCCACCGCGATCAGCAGCGTGTGCTCAGCCTCCTTGAGGGTGGCCTTGATCACCAGCGAGCGGTCCATGGCCACGTTCAGCTGCACGCTGGCTGGCAACAACGACTGCAACGCCGGCAACTGCGACTTGATCTGGTCGACCGTCTCGATGATGTTGGCGCCGGTCTGGCGGTTGACCACCAGCAACACCGCGCTCTGGTCGTTGAAGAAGCCGCTGTTGTAGCGGTTTTCAACGCTGTCTGTGAGGGTGGCGACGTCGGACAGGCGCAGGATGGTGCCGTTCTGCTGGCGTATCACTACCGGCTCGTAGTCCTTCGCCGTTTCCAACTGGTCATTCGCCCGCACCTCCCAACTGCGCTCGGCATCCTCGACGAAGCCCATGGGCCGGCGTTGGTTGGCGTTGGACACGGCGGTACGCACCTCGTCCAGCGACAGGCCGTACTGGTTGAGCAACTGCGGCTCCACCGAGATGCGCACGGCGGGCAGCGAACTGCCGCCGATCTGCACCTCCCCTACCCCGGATACCTGGGCCAGGCTCTGGGACAGGATGGTGTCAGCCAAATCGTACAACTGGCCTTTCTTCAGCACGTCAGAGGTCAACGACAGCACCATGATCGGTGCCTGCGAGGGGTTGATCTTCTTGTACGTCGGCATGCTGCGCATGCCACTGGGCAGCAGGTTACGGGTGGCGTTGATCGCCGCCTGCACCTCACGCGCCGCACCGTCGATGTCACGGCCCATTTCGAAGCCGATGACCACCCGCGTCGAGCCCTGGTTAGAGCTACTGGTCAGCGTAGTGACGCCCGCGATACTGCCCAGCTTGCGTTCCAAAGGCGTGGCCACCGTGGCGGCCATCACCTCCGGGCTGGCGCCGGACAGGTTGGCCTGCACCACGATCACCGGGAAGTCCATCTGCGGCAGCGGCGCAACTGGCAACAGGCCGAAGCTGACGCCGCCCAGCAGCATGATCGCCAGGCTCAGCAGCATCGTCGCCACCGGGCGACGAATAAACGGTCCGGACAGGTTCATGCCTCAGCCTGCTTGGCATCAGTGGCCGGGCGCCAGCGACGGGCCAGGCGGTCGAAGTACAGGTAGATGACCGGCGTAGTGAACAGTGTCAGCACCTGGCTGACCAGCAGCCCGCCCACCATCACCAGGCCCAGCGGCTGGCGCAGCTCGGCACCGGACCCGGTCGCCAGCATCAGCGGCACGGCGCCGAACAGCGCGGCCAACGTCGTCATCAGAATCGGCCGGAAACGCAGCAATGCGGCCTGGTAGATGGCGTCCTGCGGGCTCATGCCCTGGTTGCGCTCGGCTTCCAGTGCAAAGTCGATCATCATGATCGCGTTTTTCTTGACGATGCCGATCAGCAGGATGATGCCGATGATGGCGATCATCCCCAGGTCATTGCCACTGATGAGCAGCGCCAGCAAGGCCCCCACCGCCGCCGAGGGCAAGGTCGAGAGAATGGTCACCGGGTGGATGTAGCTCTCGTAGAGCACACCCAGCACGATGTACATGGTCACCACCGCAGCGAGAATCAGCAGCAAGGTGCTCGACAGCGAGGCCTGGAATGCTTCTGCAGCGCCCTGGAAGCGGGTCTGCACGCCGATCGGCATGCCGATGTCCTGCTGCACCTGTTCGATCACCTTGACCGCCTCGCCCAGCGACGCGCCATGGGCCAGGTTGAACGACATCATCACCGCCGGGAACTGGCCGATGTGCGAGATCGCCAACTGCGCCTGGCGCTGCTCGATACGGGCCAACGCCGACAGCCGCACCTGGCCGCCATCGGTGGCCTTGACGTGGATCGACTCCAAGGCCTGCGGGCCGATGCTGGCGGCGGCTTGCGACTGCAGCACCACGCGGTACTGGCTGGCCTGGGTGTAGATGGTCGAGATCTGCCGCTGGCCAAAGGCGTCGTACAAGGCGTTGGTGATCTGCGAAACCGAGATGCCCAAGCGGCTGGCCATGTCGCGGTCGATCACCAGGTACACCTGCAGGCCCTTGTCCTGCAGGTCGCTGGCCACATCGGCAAGCTCTGGGCGCTGTTGCAGCGCCTGCACCAGCTTGCCGCTCCACTGCGCCAGCAGGTCGGCGTCAGGTGACGACAGGCTGAACTGGTACTGGGTGCGGCTGACCCGGTCCTCGATACTCAAGTCCTGCACCGGCTGCATGAACAGCCGGATACCCACCAGCTTGTCGAGCTGCGGCTGCAGGCGGCTGATGACCTCGCCAGCGGTCACATCCCGCTCGCCGTGCGGCTTGAGGTTGATCAGTAGGCGCCCGCTGTTGAGCGTGGCGTTGTCGCCATCCACGCCGATGTAGGACGACAGGCTCTGCACCGCCGGGTCCTGCAGGATCACCTTGCTCAGCGACTGCTGGCGTTCGCTCATGGCGGCGAACGAAGTCGACTGTGGCGCCTCGGAAATACCCTGGATCACGCCGGTGTCCTGCACCGGAAAGAAGCCCTTGGGCACGGCGATGTACAGGACCACGGTGAGCCCCAGGCTGGCCACGGCCACCAGCAGGGTCAGCGGCTGGTGTTTGAGCACCCACTGCAGGCCACGGCCATAATGTTCGATGAGCCAGTCGATCCAGGCGCCGCTGGCGCGGTAGAAACGGCCCTGCTCTTCTTCCTTGGGCTCACGCTTGAGCAACCGCGCGCACATCATCGGCGTAAGGGTCAACGACACGACCAGGGAAATCAGAATCGCCACCGCCAGGGTGATGGCGAACTCGCGGAACAGGCGGCCGACCACGTCGGCCATGAACAGCAGCGGAATCAGGACCGCGATCAGCGAGAAGGTCAGCGATATGAGGGTGAAGCCAATCTGCCGGGCGCCCTTGAGCGCGGCCTGCATCGGCGTTTCGCCTTCTTCGATGTGGCGGGAGATGTTCTCCAGCATGACGATGGCGTCATCCACCACGAAGCCGGTGGCAATAGTCAGAGCCATTAGGGTCAGGTTATTGACCGAGAACCCGGCCAGGTACATCACGCCAAAGGTGCCGATCAACGACAGCGGTACGGCGATCGAGGGGATGATGGTGGCGCTGAAACGGCGCAGGAACACAAAGGTGACCATGACCACCAGGACGATGGCGATCAGCAGCTCGTGCTGCACGTCCTTGACCGCGGCGCGGATGGTCTGGGTGCGGTCGGTCAGTACCGACACGTCCAGGCCGGCAGGCAGGTTGTCGGTGATCGAGGGGAGCAGTTCCTTGATCCGGTCGACCACCTCGATGACGTTGGCGCCCGGCTGGCGCTGGATATTCAGCAACACCGCCTGGTTTTCGTTGGCCCAGGCCGCGAGGCGCTCGTTTTCGGCACCATCGACGATCTCGGCGACATCCTTCAGGCGCAGCGGCGCGCCATTGTTATAGGACAGGATCAGGTTGGCGTATTCCGCAGGGGAGCGCAGTTGATCGTTGGCATCGAGCATCGACACCCGGGTCGGGCCATCGAAGTTGCCCTTGGGCTGGTTGACGTTGGACGCCCCGATCAGCGTCCGCACGTCCTCGAGGTTGAGGCCGTTGGCGGCCAACGCATCGACGTTGACCTTGATACGTACCGCCTGACGCTGGCCGCCAGCGATGCTGACCATACCCACGCCACTGATCTGGGCAAGCTTCTGGGCCACACGGGTGTCGACCAAGTCGTTGAGCTTGGGCAGCGGCATGGTCTTGGAGGAGATGGCCAGGGTCAGCACAGGCGTGTCGGCTGGGTTGACCTTGTTGTAGACCGGTGGCGCCGGCAAGTCGCTGGGCAGCAAGTTGCTGGCAGCGTTGATCGCGGCCTGCACCTGTTGCTCGGCAACGTCCATGTTCATGTCGAGGCTGAAACGCAACGTCAGCACCGACGCCCCGCCGGAGCTGGTCGAGGCCATCTGGGTCAGCCCCGGCATCTGCCCGAACTGGCGTTCCAGCGGCGCGGTGACCGCACTGGTCATGACTTGCGGGCTGGCCCCTGGGTACAGGGTCATGACCCGGATGGTCGGGTAGTCGACCTGCGGCAGCGCCGAGACTGGCAGCAGCTTGTAGGCAATCAGGCCGGCCAGGACGATGGCCAGCATGCTCAGCGTGGTGGCGACCGGGCGCAGGATGAACAGGCGCGAGAGGTTCATGCGCCCGCCTTGCCTGCTTCACCGGCTTGGGCCGAGCCCTTGGCGTCCTGGCCCTGCAGATGCTGGCCTGGGGTGGTTGGCACCTGCGAGCTGTCTTCGACCACCTCTACCTTGGTGCCTTCACGCAGGCGATCGGTGCCTTCCAGCACCAGGCGATCGCCGGCAGCCAGGCCTTCGACAATCACGCTGTTCTCGCCATCGCTGGCGCCGACCTTGAGCTTGCGGATATTGACGGTGTTCTGGGCGTTGACCACATAGGCAAAGGTGCCATCGTTGCCAAACTGGATAGCCGCAGCCGGGGCCAGCACCACCTGTTTGAGGGTGTCGGCCAACAGGCGCACATTGACGAACTGGTTGGGGAACAGCGCCAGGTCCTTGTTCTCGAAGCGGCCCTTGAACTTGAGGGTGCCGGTGGTGGTGTCGATCTGGTTGTCGATACTGCCCAGTACCCCGGTGGACTGCAGCTTGCTGTCGCTGCGGTCCCACGCCTCGACCGGCAGGCTGGCGCCGCTGCGGTAGCGTTCCAGCACGGTGCTCAGTTCGGTTTCTGGCAGGGTGAACGCGACGTTGATCGGCTCGGTCTGGGTGATGACCACCAGCGCGGTAGCGTCGTTGGCAGCCACCAGGTTGCCCAGGTCAAGCTGGCGCAGGCCTACCCGGCCATTGATCGGCGAGCGGATCTGGGTGAAATCGAGGTTCAGGCGCGCATCGCTGACCTGTGCCTGGTTGGTCTTGACCAGGCCTTGGAATTGCGCGACCTGGGCTTCTGCTGTGTCGAGGGTCTGCTTGGCGATGCTGTCCTCGGCATACAGGCCTTTATAGCGCGCCAGGTCGACCTGGGCGTTTTTCAGCTGTGCCTGGTTCTGCGCCAGGGTGCCTTCGGCCTGCTGCAAGGCGATGCGGTAGCTGCGAGGGTCGATCTCGGCCAGCAGTTCACCAGCCTTGACCTGTTGGCCTTCCTTGAAGTGGATCTTGACCAGCTCACCGGCCACACGGCTGCGCACGTTCACGGTGTTGGTCGCGGTGACCGTGCCCAGCGCCTTGTAGTACAGCGGGAAATCGCCCACCCGAACCGGCTCGACACGCACCGGCACCGGGTCGCTGGAGGCCCCGAAACCTGGGCGCCCGCCTTTGCCCATGCGCCCGCTGCTGGCTTCTTTATGTGCAGGCGATGCGGGCCACAGCCACCAGGCCAGCAAGGCCACCAGCAGCAGGATCAGCAGGCCGACGAGCCAGCGACGGGGGGAACGGGAATTGGACGCTTGCATGGGTTGAACGAACCTTGTTCGGAGTGACGACTTGGGAGGGTTGAACGATAAGCACTGGCATCGTTTTAGCAAAGGCCCTTTACCAGAGGTTTACCTTTGCCTGACGTTGCCAAAACACTGAACTTTAAACGAAAACGGCCCGGAAATCGTTCCGGGCCGTTACAGGGTGTTGCTTGGAGCGGTGGGCGGGGCTGGAGTTCCCTTACTTCAGAACAGCCAGCGCAGCCTCGTAGTTCGGCTCGTCAGCGATTTCACCGACCAGCTCGCTGTGCAGCACGTTGTCGTTTTCGTCCAGCACGACCACTGCACGTGCAGCCAGGCCAGCCAGCGGGCCGTCGGCGATGGCCACACCGTAGTTTTCGAGGAACTCGGCGCCACGCAGGGTCGACAGGTTCTTCACGTTCTCCAGGCCTTCGGCACCGCAGAAGCGCGCCTGGGCGAATGGCAGGTCGGCGGAGATGCACAGCACCACGGTGTTGGCTACATCGTTGGCCTGGGCATTGAACTTGCGCACCGACGTGGCACAGGTTGGGGTGTCGACGCTCGGGAAGATGTTCAGCACCTTGCGCTTGCCGGCGTAGTCCTGCAGCGACTTGTCAGCCAGGCCTTCACCCACCAGCGAGAAGGCTGGCGCCTTAGCACCGGCTTGCGGCAGGTTGCCCTTGACCTGAACCGGGTTGCCTTTGAGAGTCACTTGAGCCATGGACGAAATCCTTATGCGGGGTTTGAAAAGGACACCGAGTTAAGCATGAAGGCGGCCGGGTGCCTATGGGTGAAGCAAAAATTGTTTTATTGCCAGACAATTCTTGTGGACAAAAAAATGCCCAGGTCGCAACAGGCGACCTGGGCATTGCGTGTCACCGGCGGTGGATCAGCTCAGCAAGCCGTAAACCACCGACGTCAGCGCAACCACGCCAACCGCGACCACGAACACGTTGGACATCGCCCCACTGTACTTGCGCATCGAAGGCACGCGGCGAATGGCGTACATCGGCATCAGGAACAGCAGCACCGCGATGATCGGGCCGCCCAGCGATTCGATCATGCCCAGAATGCTCGGGTTGAGGGTGGCGACGATCCAGCACACCACCAGCATCAGCGCCGCGACCACGCGGTCCAGGGCTTTGGCGCCCGGGCGCGCGCCGGTTTTGGCAATAATGCCTTTCAGGCCTTCACTGGCACCGATGTAGTGGCCCAGGAACGACTTGGCGATAGCAATGAAGGCAATCAGCGGTGCGGCAAACTCGATGGTCGGGTTGCTGAAGTGATTGGCCAGGTACGACAGGATCGACAGGTTCTGCGCCTTGGCTTCCGCCAGCTGGGCGCTGCTGAGGGTCAGCACGCAGCTGAAGACGAAGAACAGCACCATGGCCACCATCAGCAGGTGGGCGCGGGCGAGGATCTGGCCGCTGCGCTCATCGGCATGCTCGCCGTAACGGCGCTTCTGGTCGACCGCGAACGCCGAGATGATCGGCGAGTGGTTGAACGAGAACACCATCACCGGAATCGCCAGCCACACGGTGTGCAGGAAGGCCGAGCCCGACGGCAGCTGGGTGGCGCTGTCGAGAATACCACCGGTCCAGTGCGGTACCAGGTACAGGCCCAGCAGCGCCAGGGCCACGATGAACGGGTAGACCAGCAGGCTCATGACCTTGACCGTGGCCTGCTCACCGCAGCGCACGATGGCCAGCAGGCCCAGGATCAGCACGAACGACAGGATCGCCCGCGGCGGCGGCGTCATGTGCAGCTGGTGCTCCATGAAGCTGGTGACGGTGTTGGTCAGCGCCACGCTATAGATAAGCAGGATCGGGAAGATGGCGAAGAAGTACAGCACGGTGATCAATGCACCGGCGGTAATGCCGAAATGCTCCTCGACCACTTCAGTGATGTCCCCGCCCTTGCGCCCGGAGAGGACGAAACGGGTCAGGCCACGGTGGGCGAAGTAAGTCATCGGGAAGGCCAGCACGGCCAGGATGATCAGCGGCCAGAAGCCACCGAGGCCAGCATTGATGGGCAGGAATAACGTACCTGCGCCGATGGCGGTGCCGAACAGGCCCAGCATCCAGGTGGTGTCTTGACGTGCCCAGCTGCCCAAGGCTGCCGGGGTCGATTCTTCATAGCGCCGTTCGACGCTTGGGGCCTGCTCATTCATTCCGGGTGTAGCTCCACTCGCAAGACTGCAACAGGGCTGGGAATGGCGAACCAGACGCTTCGCGCTCCCCAACCAAAAAAGAGGGGCGCGATTGTGCACTGAAAGTGGGCGGTTGCGAAGCCCCGTCCGAGGGACGGTTGCACTTGTCATGACAACTGGGTGAAACCGGGGGCCGCTTCGCGCCCCTTTCGCGACGCAAGGCCGCTCCTACAGGTGTTGCGCGAAGCGGCCCCTATCACATCACTTCTGAACGGCGGCGAACGCCTCGGCAACCCGTTGCAGGTTGGCCGGACGCAGGCCGGACATGCATACCCGGCCGCTGTCGATCAGGTAAACGCCGAACTCGTCACGCAGGCGACGCACCTGCTCGACGCTGAAACCGGTGTAGCTGAACATGCCGCGTTGGCGCAGGAAGAACTGGAAGTCCTGGCCTGGCAGCAGCGTGGCCAGCGCATCGACCAACGCCTGACGCATGTCCAGGATGCGTTTACGCATCACTTCGACTTCAGCCGCCCATTGGGCATTGAGCGCGGCATCGCCCAGTACGCCGGCGACCAGTTGGGCACCGAAGTTGGGTGGGCTGGAGTAGTTGCGGCGCACGGTAGCCTTGAGCTGGCCGAGCACGCTCTGCGCGGTGGCGTCATCGTCGCAGACCACCGACAGGCCCCCTACCCGCTCGCCGTACAGCGAGAAGATCTTCGAGAACGAGTTGCTGACCAGGCACGGTACGCCGGCACGGGCCATTTCACGGATGGCGTAGGCGTCTTCCACCAGGCCTTCACCAAAGCCTTGGTAGGCGATGTCGAGGAACGGGATCAGCTGACGTGCCTTGACCACTTCCACCACCTGCTGCCACTGGTTCTGGTCCAGGTCGGCGCCGGTCGGGTTGTGGCAGCACGGGTGCAGCAGCACGACGCTGTTGGCCGGCAGGGTCTGCAGGGTTGCCAACATGCCGTCAAAGTCGACGCCACGGCTGACCTGGTCGAAGTACGGGTAGGTATGCACCTTGAACCCGGCACCTTCGAAGATGGCGCGGTGGTTGTCCCAGGTCGGGTTGCTGACCCAGACTTCGGACTGCGGGAAGTAGCGCTTGAGGAAGTCGGCACCCACTTTCAGTGCGCCAGAACCACCCACGGTCTGCACGGTGGCCACGCGGCCGCCGGTCACGGCCGGGTGATCGGCACCGAACAGCAGTGCCTGGATGGCTTGGCGGTAGCTGGCAAGGCCTTCCATCGGCAGGTACAGCGACGCTTCGTGAGCAACGCCTGCGATGCGTTTTTCGACGGCATCCACCGCCGCCAGTTGTGGCACCACGCCGGCTTCATCGTAGTACAGGCCAATACTCAGGTTGACCTTGTCGGCGCGGGGATCGGCCTTGAAGGTTTCCATCAGCGAAAGGATCGGGTCGCCGGCATAGGCATCGACATGTTTGAACACAGCGTGCAGCTCCTTGGATCAGGACAGTTCGGAATGGCTGCCCTGAGGATACCCGGAGTCGCGGTGGAGGAACATCACCGATTGTGCAGGTTGTCTATGCAAGATTGCACAGCCCTAGATTCGTGCTGCCTGTAACGGCCCTTTCGCGGGTAAACCCGCTCCCACAACGCCAAACCTGTGGGAGCGGGTTTACCCGCGAAGAGGCCGGTTCAGGCAACTAATGCCTTGAGGCCCTGCAGTTCCTGCTCGGTCAATGCCACGCCCTCTTCCTCGGCCACCTCGCGCTCGCGGTAACGCCGCTCCCCGGGCATCCGCGTCAGGCCCACGGCCTGCATCTGCTCCACCAGCTCGCGGCTGCGCTGGGCGAACCGCTCGCCTTCGGCCTTGCTTGGGTCGATGACGATGATCAACTGCCCGGTCCAGGGCGTTTTGGCCCCAGGGTGCGAGGACCAGTCGAACTCCCACGAGAAATGGCCGCCCGTCAGCGCCGCCGCCAGCAGCTCGACCATCATCGACAACGCCGACCCCTTGTGCCCGCCAAACGGCAGCAAGGCGCCGCCTTCGAGAATGGCCTTGGGGTCGGTGGTCGGCTGGCCGTTGGCATCTACGCCCATGCCCTCGGGCAACTGCTGGCCGGCCCGTGCAGCGATCTGCACATCGCCATGGGCCATGGCGCTGGTGGCCATGTCAAAGACGATCGGATCATGTTCGGCACACGGCGCGGCAAAGGCGATGGGGTTGGTGCCAAACAGCGGTTTGCGTGCACCATGCGGCACCACGCAGGTCATGCTGTTGACCACACTCAGGGCCACCAGGCCCTCTTCGGCGAACGGCTCTACATCCGGCCACAGCGCCGCGAAGTGGTGCGAGTTGTGGATCGCCAGCACTGCGATGCCGGCATTGCGTGCCTTGGCCACCAACAGCTCACGGGCCGCCGCCAGCGCCGGCTGGGCAAATCCGCCCGCTGCATCGACACTCACATAGCCAGCCGCCACATCGCTGACCTTCGGCCTGGCCTGGCCATCGACCCAGCCACTGGCCAAGGTCGAGACATAGCCCGGAATACGGAACACGCCATGGCTGTGAGCACCATCGCGCTGGGCGCTGGCGCAGTTGTGGGCCAGCACCTGGGCCACGGTCTCGCTGCAGCCATGACGCTGGAGGATCGCCTGCAACAGGTTCTGCAGCTCGGTATAAGGCACACGCACGGCAGTGCCAGTGGAAGGTGCGGACATCTGAAGCTCCTTGTTGGAATTAGAGTGGCTACAGCGTTGCAACGACAAAAACTTTCCTGCATGTGACAGCTATCTGTCAAATATTGACTTGATGACAGAAAACATTCATTTTCTATCGCAAGCCTCACCCCCGGAGAAACAGCATGAGCCAACCGATCAAGCAACGCCTGGAAAACAGCCTGCAAGGGGCTGCCGCCTCAGGCCGCACGATCGCCAGCTACATGCTTGCCAACCTGCACGAACTGCCCTTTCAGACCTCGGCCAGCATCGCTGCCAAGCTGGGTGTCAGCGAATCCAGTGTTGGCCGTTTCTGCCGCTCGTTAGGTTATGCCCACCTCAAGGCGCTCAAGCAAGACCTGCAGAACGACCTGGGCGATGGCCCGTGGCTGGTCGGTGACCGCCTGCAAGACTACCGCCAGAACCATGATGCCAGCGACAACGCCGGCAGCCTGGAGCTGGAAATCGCCGCCCTGGTGCGTGTGCACGAGTACCGCCAGAGCGAGCCCTGGCATCGCGTGGCACAGCGCCTGGCAAGCAAACCACGGGTGTTCATCGCCGGTTTTCAGACCGAGCGCGGCGTCGCCATGTGCATGAGCCACCTGCTGCAGTACCTGCGCGATGGCGTACAACTGGTCGACCTCAGCGCCGGGCACTTCGGTGAGGTGCTGTTGGGCCGCGCCGAAGACAGCGCACTGGTGGTGTTCGAGGCGCGTCGTTATTCCCGCCACGCCCTGCAGCTGTGCCAGAAGGCGCGCGAGGCTGGCATTGCGGTCACCCTGGTGACCGATACCTTCTGTGACTGGGCCGATGCCAACGCCGACGAGGTGTTCCGCATCCCCACCGAATTCAACCTGTTCTGGGAATCCACCGCGACCATGCTGTCGTGGGTGCACCTGATGGTCAACGAGGTCTGCAAGAAGCTCGGGCCGGATGTTGAAAAACGCTTGGAAGCGACTGCCGCTCTACATAACGAATTCGTCGGCTACACCTCGTGGCCGGCGGGAAAACAACAATAGCAAGAGTGCAAGAGGTGCGAGATGAACAAGACCATGGCTATGGTAGGTGCGTGTGCCCTGCTGCTGGCGGGCGCCGCCAGTGCTGAAACCCTGCGTTTCGCCACCGAAGGTGCCTACCCGCCCTTCAACTATGTCGACGCCGATAACCAGCTGCACGGCTTCGACATCGACATCACCCACGCCCTGTGCGAACAGATGAAAGTCGAATGCACCCTGGTCGCCCAGGATTGGGAAGGCATCATCCCGGCCCTGATGGCGCGCAAGTACGACGCAGTGGTCGCGTCCATGATCGATACCGAAGAGCGCCGCAAGAAAATCGCCTTCACCGATCATTACTACCGTACCCCGCTGACTGTGGCTGTAGCCAAGGACAGCAAGATCACAGACGCCCAGAACAACTTCGTCGGCTACACCGTGGGCGCCCAATCCTCGTCTACCCAAGCCATCTATGCCGAAGACGTCTACGGCAAGGCCGGTGCCGACGTGAAGCTCTACCCGACCATGGATGAAGCCAACGCCGACCTGGCCGCAGGCCGCCTGGATGGCGTGATCGCCGACAAGTTCCCCCTGCACGAGTGGATGACCAAGAACGGCCAGGACTGCTGCAAGATCCTCGGCGACGTGGCCGACACCAAGGCCGACGCGGCCATTGCCGTGCGCAAGGATGACGAGGCGCTGCGCCAACGCCTGAATACCGCACTGCAACAGATCGTTGCCAACGGTACCTACCAGAAGATCGCCAGCAAGTATTTCGCCTTCGATATCTACAACTGATCTTCAGGAAACGACGCAATCCTGTAGGAGCAGCCTTGTGCTGAGAAAGGGCCACAAAGTGGCCCCCTGCAATCTGTGCCGCGGCATACACCCTGGGGCTGCTCCGCAGCCCTTTCGCGACACAAGGCCGCTCCTACCAAGAGAACGCGTTGCCCACCTTAGGGGTTTGTCATGCTCGATCAATTGTCCTTGCTGTCCTTCGCCAGCGGAGGCTGGGGCCAGGCGTTGCTGGCCGGCGCCTTGGTCACCGTTTCGCTGGCCCTCGCCTGCCTGCCCATCGGCCTGCCGTTGGGCCTGGCCGTAGCGTTTGCCGCACGTTCGCGCAAACGCCTGCCACGGGCCTGGGCCACGACCTTTTCTACCGTGTTCCGCGGCCTGCCCGAACTGCTGACGCTGCTGATCATCTATTACGGCTGCCAGATCGCCGCGCAAAAAGTGTTGGCCGCCCTCGGCTATCAAGGCGAATTCCTGATCAACACGTTCCTGGCCGCCATGATCGCCTTCAGCCTGGTGTTTGCCGCATTCTCCAGCGAAATCTGGCTGGCGGCCTTCAAGACCCTGCCCAAAGGGCAACTTGAAGCGTGCTCGGCACTGGGCCTGAGCAAGCGCACAGGCTTCTTCAAGGTGGTGCTGCCACAACTGACGCGCATCGCCCTGCCCGGCCTGTCCAACAACTGGTTGTCGCTGCTCAAGGACACCTCGCTGGTGTCGACCATCTCGCTGGTCGACCTGATGCGCCAGACCAACTTGGCCGTCAGCGTGACCAAAGAGCCGATGTTCTTCTATGGCGTTGCCTGCCTGGGTTACCTGCTGTTCTCGGCGGTCTCGGGACGGGTCTTTGCCTTCATCGAGCGGCGCAGCAGCCGTCACCTGCAAGGAGCCCGGGCATGAATATCGAACAATGGCTGGCAGTCGTCCTCGACCCGGACCTGCTGGAACGCTACGGCCCGCGCTTCGTCGATGGGCTGCTGGTGACAGCCAAGCTGGTGGCGATTTCATTCACCCTGGGCGCCGTACTCGGCCTGCTGCTGGCACTGGCACGCTTGTCGCGCAGCCAGGTGCTGCAGCGCATGTCGGCCGGTTATGTGTACTTCTTCCGCGGCTCGCCGCTGCTGGCGCAGTTGTTCCTCCTTTATTACGGCCTCGGCTCGTTGAAAGGTTTCTGGCAGGACGTCGGCCTCTGGTGGTTCTTCCGCGAAGCGTGGTTCTGCACGTTGCTGGCATTCACCCTGAACACCGCCGCCTACCAGGCCGAGATCTTCCGCGGCAGCCTGATGGCCGTCGCGCCTGGGCAGCATGAGGCGGCGCGGGCACTGAACCTGAGCCGCTCGACCACCTTCTTCAAGGTGATTCTGCCGCAGTCGCTGCTGGTGGCCATCGGCCCACTGGGCAATGAACTGATCCTGATGATCAAGGCCAGCGCGATTGCTTCGCTGGTGACCATCTACGACCTGATGGGCGTGACCAAACTGGCGTTCTCGCGCAGTTTCGACTTCCAGATCTACCTGTGGGCCGCCGTGCTCTACCTGGTGATCGTCGAGCTGGTACGGCGCCTCCTGAAACACCTGGAAGCCCGCCTGGGCCGCCACCTGAACTGACCGAAGGATACGTTCCATGCATTGCCAGACTCTCGTCCTCGGCGCCGGCATTGTCGGCGTCAGCACCGCGCTGCACCTGCAGGCGCGCGGGCGCCAGGTGATTCTGATCGACCGCGACGAACCCGGCAGCGGTACCAGCCATGGCAACGCCGGGCTGATCGAGCGCTCCAGCGTGATTCCGTATGCCTTCCCCCGGCAAGCGGGCGCGCTGCTGCGCTACGGCCTGAACCGCCAGCCCGACGTACGCTACAGCTTGCTGCACTTGCCCAAGGCCGCACCGTGGCTGTGGCGCTACTGGCGCCAGTCGGCACCGGGGCGCCTGGCGGGTGCCGCCGCCGACATGCTGCCGCTGGTACAGCGCTGCGTCGAAGAGCATGACGCGCTGATCGATGCCGCCGGCCTGGAAGGGCTAATTCAGGCCAAAGGCTGGATCGAGGTGTTCCGCGACCCGGCCCTGTTCAAGCAGGCCAAGGAGGACCTCAAAGGCTTGAGCCGTTACGGCCTGCAGTACGAGATTCTCGAATGCGGGCAGCTTCAGGCACGCGAACACCAACTGGACAGCACCGTGGTGGGTGGCATTCATTGGCTCGACCCGAAGACCGTGAACAACCCCGGCGCCCTCACCCGCGGCTATGCGGCGCTGTTCGTCCAACGTGGCGGGCAGTTCCTGCATGGCGATGCGCGCAGCCTGCGCCAGGTCGAAGGGCAATGGCAGGTCGACAGCCGTCGCGGCCCGGTCACCGCCGACGAAGTGGTGGCCTGCCTCGGTCCACAGTCGGCAGACCTCTATGAAGGCCTTGGCTACCAGATTCCGCTGGCAATCAAGCGCGGCTACCACATGCACTACGCCACCCGTGACGGTGCGCAACTCGAGCATTCGATCTGCGATACCCAAGGTGGCTATGTACTGGCGCCCATGGCCCGGGGCGTGCGCCTGACCACCGGTATCGAGTTTGCTGCCAGCGACGCGCCAGGCAACGAAATCCAGCTGCGCCGCTGTGAAGCCTTGGCCCGGCGGTTGTTCCCGGCACTCGGCGAACGCCTCGATGACGCGCCGTGGCTGGGCCGGCGCCCGTGCCTGCCAGACATGCGCCCAGTGATTGGCCCAGCGCCGCGGCACAAAGGCCTGTGGTTCAACTTCGGGCATGCACACCATGGCCTCACCCTGGGCCCGGTCAGTGGCCGGCTGCTGGCAGAACTGCTGACCGGCGAGCGCCCGTTTACCGACCCTGCGCCCTACAGCGCGACACGTTTCGACTGAACCCTGCGGAGAACAACAATATGACCGCCCCTTTGAGCCTTGCCAGCCTTGCTCCAGCACCCGACCCGCGCCCGGTACTGATCCGTATCGAGGGTTTGAACAAGCACTATGGCGCGTTTCATGTCTTGCGCGACATCGACCTGCAGGTCCGCGAAGGCGAACGCATCGTCCTGTGCGGCCCGTCCGGTTCGGGCAAGTCGACGCTGATCCGCTGCATCAATCGCCTGGAAGTGGCCGAAAAAGGCAGCGTCCAGGTGGATGGCACCGACCTGGCCGCCACCACGCGCCAGGCGGCGCAGATCCGCAGCGAGATCGGCATGGTGTTCCAGCACTTCAACCTGTTCCCGCACATGAGCGTGCTCGACAACTGCCTGCTGGCACCCACTAGCGTGCGTGGGCTGTCGCGCAAGGACGCCGAGGAACGCGCGCGCATGTACCTGGCCAAGGTCGGCATCGAAAGCCAGGCGCACAAATACCCCAGCCAGCTGTCCGGCGGCCAGCAACAACGCGTGGCCATCGCCCGCGCCTTGTGCATGAAACCCCGCATCATGCTGTTTGACGAGCCGACCTCGGCACTGGACCCAGAGATGGTCGCCGAGGTGCTGGATGTGCTGGTGAAACTGGCCGACACGGGCATGACGATGCTCTGCGTCACCCATGAAATGGGCTTTGCCCGGCAGGTGGCCGAGCGGGTGCTGTTCCTTGAAGGTGGGCAGATCATCGAGGACAGCCCGCCGCAGGTGTTCTTCAACCAACCGAAGACCGAGCGGGCCAAAGGGTTCCTGGCGCAGATACTGCACTGAATCCGTGTAGGAGCAGCCTTGCGCTGCGAAGAGGCCAGTGCAGACACGAAGATTTACGCTACTGCCACTGGCCTCTTCGCAGCGCAAGGCTGCTCCTACACGGTGGCGTGCCAATGCATACGCCGCCTTCATTGCACCGCTGCAATGAACCAACTGCGTCGTTAAATATAATTGACCTCACCTCCTGCCAAACCCTTGCCGCCACAGGCCTGCAACGGTTTAACCCCCCTGAAATCGGCGTATAGCCCCCTCTAAAGCCTCTACCAGTCGTTTGACATATCGAACGGCTCTGGCAAGCTAGTAACAAGTCCCGACCGGAATCGTCGCCTCTGACGAGCCGGCAGTGCTCGGGGCTTCAGGTCGCACTCAAGGCCCCGGCTGTGCGCCTGCACAACAACGACAGGTCGAACCTGTCCCAAGGTGACATATGTCCAACAGCAACATTGGCAACAAGCAACCTTCCCTGCGCAAACCCGTCGTTCTGATGACCATGGGCAGCCAAGAGCGCAAAGGCCATGACTATCAGGTCATGACCCACAAATACATTACTCCGCTGGTCGACTTCGCCGGTTGCGTCCCGGTCCTGGTGCCCACCTGCTGTGGCACTGAAGACCTCGAGACCTACTTGGACATGGCCGACGGCGTCTACCTGACCGGTGCCGGCAGCAACATCGACCCGGCGCTGTACGGCCAGGAAAACGAAACCCCCGGCAAAGGCCAGGATAAGGCACGCGACCTGTTCGACATCCCGCTGGTCAAGGCAGCCCTCAAGCGTGGCCTGCCGATCTTCGGCATCTGCCGTGGCATGCAGGAAATCAACGTGGCGCTGGGTGGCGACATCTACCAGAAGGTGTACGCCGAGCCAGGCTTCAACGACCACCGCGAAAACCCCGAAGACCCGGTCGACGTGCAGTACGCTCAAGTGCATGCCGTGAAGGTCAAGCCAGGCAGCTGGCTGCGCGACACCCTGGGTTGCGACGAGATCCGCGTAAACTCGCTGCATGGCCAAGGTCTGCGCAACCTGGGTAAAGGCATTGAGCCAATCGCCCTCGCCGAAGACGGCCTGGTCGAGGCTATTCATGCCCCGAGCATTTCGCCCTTCCTGTTCGCGGTGCAGTGGCACCCCGAGTGGCAAGCCGCGAAAAACCCTGATTCGATCAAGATCTTCCAAGCCTTCGGCGACGCTTGCCGCGCCCAGGTTCGCAAGTCCCAGGTCAAGCACCATCAGGCTGCCTGACACAAAGCTTCGTTAGCTTTGATCGCGGGGCGGCGCAAGGCCGCCCCCGCTTCCCCGGTCACCCTCTGCTGGTCCCAGAACTCTTCCCGTGGATGCGGGCGGCGGGCTTGCGCCTGTCTCCGCGATCGTTTTTTCCTTCCCCCTCAAGAGATACGATGACTGTTTGCCATGAACCTGGGGGCCAGGCTTCATGCATGATCGGTTTTCGCCTACTACGCCCCATTCGCGGACAAGCCCGCTCCCACAGGGTTTTCTGGGTGCTGAATGTTTGCGCTTTCCCTGTGGGAGCGGGTTTACCCGCGAAAGGGACGCCTGCAGAAACACGCCTTCCTCAGCCCATCAGGGAAAAAAAATGCATCGAGGGACTAGTCATCGTACAAGTTGTACGATAACTTACCTCCATCGCTTCTACACACCCTCACCCAAGCGCCACAGGATGCCTATAACAATGAATCCACAAGAACTGAAATCCATCCTCTCCCACGGCCTGCTGTCTTTCCCGGTCACCGACTTCAATGCCCAGGGCGACTTCAACCAGGCGGGTTACATCAAACGCCTGGAATGGCTGGCCCCTTATGGTGCCAGCGCCCTGTTCGCAGCCGGCGGTACCGGTGAGTTCTTCTCCCTGGCGGCCAGCGAATACAGCCAGGTGATCAAGACTGCCGTCGACACCTGCGCCACTTCGGTGCCGATCCTCGCCGGCGTCGGTGGCTCGACCCGCCAGGCCATCGAATACGCGCAAGAAGCCGAGCGCCTGGGTGCCAAGGGCCTGCTGCTGCTGCCGCACTACCTGACCGAAGCCAGCCAGGACGGCGTCGCCGCCCACGTCGAAGCCGTGTGCAAATCGGTGAAGATCGGTGTAGTGGTCTACAACCGTAACGTCTGCCGCTTGAACGCCGACCTGCTGGAAAAACTCGCCGAGCGTTGCCCGAACCTGATCGGCTACAAAGATGGCCTGGGTGATATCGAGCTGATGGTGTCGATCCGCCGCCGCCTGGGCGATCGTTTCAGCTACCTGGGTGGCCTGCCGACCGCCGAAGTGTATGCGGCTGCCTACAAGGCCTTGGGTGTACCGGTCTACTCGTCGGCCGTGTTCAACTTCGTGCCAAAGACCGCGATGGACTTCTACCACGCCATCGCCCGCGAAGACCACGCCACCGTTGGCAAGCTGATCGACGACTTCTTCCTGCCGTACCTGGACATCCGTAACCGCAAGGCCGGCTACGCAGTCAGCATCGTCAAGGCGGGCGCCAAGATCGCCGGTTACGACGCAGGCCCGGTGCGCACGCCGCTGACCGACCTGACTGCTGAAGAATACGGAATGCTCGCAGCCCTGATGGACAAGATGGGTCCGCAATAAGCGAACCCCCGCGGCCTGTCTCAGCCGCACCCGGAGTGGGAAGCCCCCACTCCGGTTACACCTCGTGAGCCCGCACAAAAATAACTAGTGGGAGTACTACCAGCATGCAAGCGACTAAGAAGACGCATGTGCGCTACCTGATCCTGTTCATGCTGTTTCTGGTGACCACGATCAACTATGCCGACCGCGCTACCATTGCAATCGCAGGCTCCAGCCTGCAGAAAGACCTCGGCATTGACGCCGTCACCCTCGGTTATATCTTCTCTGCCTTTGGATGGGCTTACGTGGCTGGCCAGATCCCTGGTGGCTGGCTGCTCGACCGTTTCGGCTCCAAGAACGTCTACGCCTTCAGCATCTTCACCTGGTCGCTGTTCACCCTGTTGCAAGGGTTTGTCGGTGGCCTGCCGGTGGCATGGGCAATCGTGACGCTGTTCACCCTGCGTTTTCTGGTCGGTTTTGCCGAAGCCCCGTCGTTCCCGGGCAACGCCCGCATCGTCGCGGCCTGGTTTCCCACCGCAGAACGCGGCACGGCCTCGGCCATCTTCAACTCGGCCCAGTACTTCGCCACCGCACTGTTTGCCCCGATCATGGGCTGGATTGTCTTCAGCTTCGGTTGGGAACACGTGTTCGTGGTCATGGGCGGCCTCGGCATCCTGTTCTCGTTCGTCTGGATGAAGACCATCTACAACCCCAAGCAACACCCGCGCATCAGCCAAAGCGAGCTCGAGCACATCGAGCAGAACGGCGGCCTGGTGGACATGGACCAGAAACGCGGCAACGACGGCCCGAAATGGGGCTACATCAAGCAGTTGCTCACCAGCCGCATGCTGCTGGGCGTGTACCTGGGCCAGTATTGCATCAACGCCATCACCTACTTCTTCCTGACGTGGTTCCCGGTGTACCTGGTGCAAGAGCGTGGGATGACCATCCTCAAGGCGGGCATCATTGCCTCGCTGCCGGCCATTTGCGGCTTCATCGGTGGCGTGCTGGGCGGGGTGCTGTCGGACTGGCTGCTGCGCCGCGGCAATTCGCTGACCTTCTCGCGCAAGCTGCCGATCGTCTGCGGCCTGTTGCTGTCGACCACCATGGTCTTCTGCAACTACGTCGACGCTGAATGGATGGTGGTCGGTTTCATGACCTTGGCCTTCTTCGGCAAAGGCATTGGTGCACTGGGCTGGGCTGTGGTCGCCGACACCTCGCCCAAGCAGATCGCCGGCCTTTCGGGCGGCCTGTTCAACACCTTCGGCAACATCGCCTCGATCACCACGCCCATCGTCATCGGCTACATCATCAGCGCCACCGGTTCGTTCAAGTGGGCCCTGGTGTATGTAGGCGCCAACGCCCTGGTCGCGGTGTTCAGCTACCTGGTGATCGTCGGCCCGATCAAGCGCATCGAGCTGCATGAAACCCCAAAGGCTGAAGCCGACGTCACCGCCAATGGTGACCTGGCAAGCGCCCGACACTGAGTGAACACGCCCGCGCCCGGCACCTGCCGGCCGCGGGCGGATGTATAAAGCCTGAGCAATCACAAGAAGGGCCCGAACATGCAGTTGATCGAACATTCCGACTCGCCCCGCTACGTCCGCCTGCACGATGACGACAATGTCGTGGTAGTGGTCAACGACGGTGGCCTGGGCGAAGGCGCCCGCTTTCCCGACGGCCTGACCTTGGTCGAAGGCGTGCCGCAGAGCCACAAGGTCGCCACCGTACTGATCGCCAAAGGCGAGCCGGTGCGCCGCTATGGGCAGATCATCGGTTACGCCCTTGAAGACTTGCCCCAAGGCAGCTGGGTTCAGGAAAGCCAGCTGGCCATGCCAGAAGCCCCAGCGCTGGACAGCCTACCGCGCTGCGACGCCGTCCCCGACGCCTTGCCGCCGCTCGAGGGGTTTACCTTCGAGGGCTACCGCAATGCCGACGGCACCGTCGGCACCCGCAACATCCTCGGCATCACCACCACCGTGCAATGCGTGACCGGCGTGCTGGAGCATGCGGTCAAGCGCATTCGTCAAGAGTTGCTGCCGCTGTACCCCAACGTCGATGACGTGGTCGCCATCACCCACAGCTACGGCTGCGGCGTGGCGATCAACGCCCGCGATGCCTACATCCCGATCCGCACCGTGCGCAATCTGGCGCGTAACCCTAACCTTGGCGGCGAAGCGCTGGTCATCAGCCTGGGCTGTGAAAAGCTGCAGGCCGGCCAGGTCATGCACGACAACGACCCCTCGGTAGACCTCAGCGACCCGTGGCTGTATCGCCTGCAGGACGCCAGCCTGGGCTTCGGCGAAATGATCGAACAGATCATGGCGCTGGCTGAAACCCGCCTGAAGAAGCTCGACCAGCGCCGTCGCGAAACGGTGCCCGCCAGCGAGCTGATCCTGGGCATGCAGTGCGGCGGCAGCGATGCCTTCTCCGGCATCACTGCCAACCCCGCGCTGGGTTATGCCTCGGACCTGCTGGTACGCGCCGGCGCGACCGTGCTGTTCTCGGAAGTGACCGAAGTGCGTGACGCCATCTACATGCTGACCTCCCGCGCCGAGAACCAGGACGTGGCTGAGGCGCTGGTGCGCGAGATGGACTGGTACGACCGCTACCTGCAGCAAGGTGCGGCCGACCGCAGCGCCAACACCACGCCGGGCAATAAGAAAGGCGGCCTGTCGAATATCGTCGAAAAGTCCTTGGGCTCGATCGTGAAGTCCGGCAGCGGCGCTATTCAGGGCGTGCTCGGCCCTGGCGAGCGAGTCGCCCGCAAAGGCCTGATCTTCTGCGCGACCCCGGCCAGCGACTTTGTCTGCGGCACCTTGCAGCTCGCAGCTGGCATGAACCTGCATGTCTTCACCACCGGCCGCGGCACGCCGTACGGCCTGGCCATGGCACCCGTGGTCAAGGTGTGCACCCGCACCGAGCTGGCCGAGCGCTGGCCTGACCTGATCGACATCGACGCCGGGCGCATCGCCACAGGCCGCTCGAGCATCGAGGAACTGGGTTGGGAGCTGTTCCACTACTACCTGGACGTGGCCAGCGGCCGCAAGCAGACCTGGGCCGAACAACACCGGCTGCACAACGACATCACCCTGTTCAACCCGGCGCCGATTACCTGATGTAGCAGTTTGGCATGGCCCCTGTGGGAGCGGGCCATGCCGTCCTTCAGCCTTTTATTTCATCAAAGGAGCACCCCATGCCTGAGATCCTCGGCCACAACTTCATCGCCGGCCAGCGCAGCGCCGCTGGCGCGCAACGCCTGCAGAGCCTGGACGCCACCACTGGCGAGGCCCTGCCCTACAGCTTTGCCCAGGCCACCGAGGCTGAAGTGGACCAAGCCGCTCAAGCCGCCGCTGCCGCCTTCGCCGAATTCCGCCAACTGGCCCCGGCGCGCCGCGCCGAATTCCTCGATGCCATCGCCGCCGAACTGGATGAGCTGGACGACGCCTTCGTCGCCATCGTCTGCCGCGAAACCGCCCTGCCTGCAGGGCGTATCCAGGGCGAGCGCGGGCGTACCAGTGGCCAGATGCGCCTGTTCGCGCAAGTCCTGCGCCGCGGTGATTACCTGGGGGCACGCATCGACCTGGCCCTGCCGGATCGCCAACCGCTGCCTCGTGTCGACCTGCGCCAGATGCGCATTGGCGTAGGCCCGGTTGCCGTGTTCGGTGCCAGCAACTTCCCGCTGGCCTTCTCGACTGCCGGTGGCGACACCGCCGCCGCCCTCGCCGCAGGCTGCCCGGTAGTGTTCAAGGCGCACAGCGGCCACATGGCCACAGCCGACCTGGTCGGTTGTGCCATCCAGCGCGCCGCTGAGCGCACCGGCATGCCCAAGGGCGTGTTCAACATGGTCTTCGGCGGCGGGGTCGGCGAATGGCTGGTCAAGCACCCGGCGATCCAGGCCGTCGGCTTTACTGGCTCGCTCAAGGGTGGCGATGCGCTGTGCCGCATGGCCGCCGAACGCCCACAGCCGATCCCGGTGTTTGCCGAGATGTCGAGCATCAACCCGGTGATCATCCTGCCCGGCGCCCTGGCCAAACGCGGCGAAGCCATCGCCCGCGAACTGGCAGGCTCGGTGTGCCTGGGTGCCGGCCAGTTCTGCACCAACCCTGGCCTGGTGATCGGCCTGCAATCGCCGCAATTCAGCCAGTTGCTGGCCGACCTCGGCCAGCACCTCGACCAACAGGCTGGCCAGACCCTGCTCAACGCCGGCGGCCTGCGCAGCTACGTTGGCGGCCTGGAGCACCTGCACGCCCACGCTGGCATCGAGCACCTGGCCGGCCAGGCACAGGAAGGCAACCAGGCCCGCGCCCAGCTGTTCAAGGCTGACGCCCGCCTGCTGGTCGACGCCGACCCGTTGCTGCAAGAAGAAGTGTTTGGCCCGACCACTGTGGCCGTCGAAGCCCAGGACAACGAACAACTGCGCGCCGCACTGCTCGGCCTGCGCGGCCAACTGACCGCGACCCTGATCGGCGAGCCGGAGGATTTCGAAGCGTTCGCCTGGCTGGTGCCGCTGCTGGAAGAAAAGGTCGGCCGGATTCTGGTCAATGGCTACCCGACGGGTGTCGAAGTGTGCGACGCCATGGTGCATGGTGGGCCGTACCCGGCAACCTCGGATGCACGCGGCACGTCGGTCGGCACCTTGGCCATCGACCGCTTCCTGCGCCCAGTGTGCTACCAGAACTACCCGCAGGCGCTGCTGCCTGAGGCGCTGCGCGATGGCAACCCGCTGGGGCTGCGTCGCCTGGTGAATGGGCAGTGGAGCGAAGAGGCGATCTGATCGTCTTAGAATGGAAAAAGCCCCGCACATGTCGTAATGCTGTTCACTTAAGTTATCCATCGCCTGTATTGGGGCCGCTTTGCGGCCCATCGCGGCACAAGGCCGCTCCCACAATGTTCGCGCATGCCCTGTAAATAGGGGCACAACGCGGTCGGTGTGGGAGCGGCCTTGTGCCGCGATGGGCCGCAGAGCGGCCCCGGCATTCTTAACTGAACAGCATTACGCACATGTCGGGGCTTTTTCTTTTGTCTGTACCGGCCCCTTCTCGGGTGAACCCGCTCGCACAGGGGTGGCACAGATTTCAGGCCTGCAGTGATCCTGTGGGAGCGGGTTTACCCGCGAAGAGGCCAGCCTGGGCGACAGAGGGCTCAGACCCCCTGCGCCTCCGCCTCTTCATGCGCCTGACGCAACCGCTCGCGGCTGTTGCTCAAGTGCATGCGCATGGCCATCTTCGCCCCTTCGCTGTCTTGCCGGGCAATCGCTTCGTAGATCGCCTCGTGCTCATGCATCAACCGGCTCATGTAGTGCGCCTGGTCATCGTGGGCCAGGCGTGCCGAATTGAGCCGGGTACGTGGAATGATGCTGGTACCCAGGTGGTTGATGATGTCGGCAAAGTAGTGGTTGCCGCTGGCCTGGGCGATGCGCAAGTGGAACTGGAAGTCCGCGGACACGGCATCTGTCGCATGGGCCGCGCCTTCGTTGAGCTCGTCCAGGGCTGCGCGCATGCCAACCAGCTGTTCATCGCTGCGCCGCTGCGCCGCCAACCCTGCCGACTCGATCTCCAGGGCAATACGCAACTCCAGCACTGCCAGCACCTCGCGCAGGGTCACCACGGTCGCCGGGTCGATGCGGAAACCGCCCGTGGCCGGTGCGTCCAGCACAAAGGTGCCGATGCCATGGCGGGTCTCCACCTGGCCTGCGGCCTGCAGCCGCGAGATGGCCTCGCGCACCACGGTGCGGCTGACGCCCTCTTCCGCCATGATCTGCGATTCGGTCGGCAGCTTGTCGCCGCGCTTGAGCTGGCCGCTGCGAATTCGCTCGGTCAGCACCGTGACCAGTTCCTGGGCCAGACTGCGCGGCTTGCGCCGGGTCCTTGCCTGTACCTGCTGCTCTGTCATGCCCTGTATTTCACCTTGAAAGACAGCGCCTATGATAGCGCAAGCAGTTGTACGATCACATACACCCAATGCGGTATTTCACACAGCGTCTGCGACACGCGTGATGCGAAAAATCAGCGCCACACGCTGGCCCAAAGCCAGCGAAAGGCTGTACCGTGCGGCTTCGCGCTCACTTATCCATGGAAGGAAACGACAGCATGAAACCGCTCGACCGCATTCTGCTCGCCACTGGCCTGCTGATCCCCCTGTGGCTGCTGGCCGGCGTGTGGCTGACCGCCCAGGCGTACCCCGGCTATGACCACCTGCAACAGGCCATGAGCCAACTCGGCGCCGTGGGTGCAGCTACCCAGCACTGGTCACCGCGGGTCAACAACTTCCCACTGGCCGTGTTGTTCGCACTGTTTGCCTGGGGCCTGGCCCGTCGCTGGCAGGGATCGACCCTGGCGCGGGTCAGCGCGGCCCTGGTGCTGCTGCATGGCCTGGGCAGCCTGGGCACCGGCTGGTTCCCCTGCGACCAAGGGTGTGCACCGGCACAGCCTTCGCTGTCGCAGCAGTTGCACAACCTCTCGGGCTTGCTGATGTTCCTTTCGTTGACCCTGGCCAGTGCGCTGTGGGCCTGGCTCGGCAACCGGATGGCCGGCTCACGGGCGTTGAGTCTGTTCTCCCTGGCGACCGTGGTGCTGGCGATCGTGACCGTCGCGCTGATGGGCCAGGCTGTTGAAAGTGGCCATCTGTTCGGCTTGTACCAGCGCTTGAACTACGGCGTATCGGTCATCTGGGTGGCAGGCCTTGCCTGGGCCAGCCTGCGTGCCCCCGCCTCAGGGCGGTTGCGAATGGCCACTGCCTGACGGCAAATTGCTGGCCCCCAGGCGTTTGAAGGAAAGGCAAACTCCCTTCTCCTTCAGATGCTTAGGACAGCAACATGCGAGTACTTCTAGCAACGATGGCCGGCTGCCTGCTGGCCACGGCCGCCTTAGGCGTGCAGGCCAGGACGCTGAGCCAGAACGATCGCCAGACCTGTGGCTGGGGCGCACAGATCGCCGCAGAAGCCCAGCAGGCCAAGCTATCAGGGGTAACCCTGTATGCCACGCGCAAGAAGTTACAGGCACGCAAGTTCGCCAAGCCGTGGATGCGCATGACCGCGTTCGGCATTACCGAGCAGACTTACAACAGCCGTTCGCGATTGAAACCTGCGGCGATCAAGCAGACCTATTACGAGCAATGCGTGCAGCATGCCGTCGCAAGGCGATAAATCCATATTTCTCAATAGGTTAGCCTGATTATTTTCAGCAAAATCTTAACAACAGGCAAAACAGCTAAAATAGTTTTTATCGTTTATTTTCAATTAGTTAAGTAATAAAATTAAGGCGAAATCTAAAGATGATCGCCCTGGTGCCGCCAGGGCGCTCCCGCACTGAACTGCTCAGTCACCCACGCCTTGAAAACCCCGAGTGCAGCGGTGTTCAGCCGTGCCGTAGGCCGCACCAGGTAGATCCCTGCCGCCACATCGAGCTGCCACTGCGGTAGCACCCGCACCAAGCGCCCACTGGTCAAGTCCTCACCCATCAACCAGTCGCCGCCAGCCAATATGCCCACCCCCCGGCGGGCAGCTTCGAGCAAGGCTTCATTGTCATTACTGCGCAACGAACCACTGACCTTGACACTGACTTGCTGCGCTTGCCGGGTGAGGCGCCATTCGGGAAACGAACGCAAGCCGCTGAAGCCGAGGCAGTTATGCCCGGCTAGCTGCTCAGGCTGCTGCGGCGTGCCATGGCGGGCCAAGTAACCCGGCGAGGCGCAGAGGATGCGGCGGTGATCGCACAGTTGTTGCGCCACCAGGCGGTTATCGGCCAACTCGCCGATACGGATGGCAGCGTCAAAGCCCTCGCCGATCAGGTCAACGAAGCGATCAGCGTACTCGGCCTCCACTGTGACCTGCGGATAGGCCAGCACAAAATCCGCCAACATCCCGCTCAACCAGCGCCGCCCCATGGCCGCCGGCAAGGCGAGGCGCAAACGCCCCCGCACCGTTACCGCCCCTTGCGTGGCTTCCTGTTCAGCTTCGGCGATCAGCCGGCTGGCCTCACGCACCCGCGCCACCAACCGCTCACCTTCGTCGGTGAAGCGCAGTTGCCGCGTGCTGCGCTCAACCAGGCGGATGCCAAGGCGTGCTTCGAGTGCGCTCAGGCGCTTGGACAGCACCGTGGGGTGGCGCGCCAGTTGCTGTCCAGCAGCCGCGAACGACCCCTGCTCGTGCAAGGCCAGCAAGGTGGCAAGTTCATCGGCGCGGCGGCTGTCGAAGGCATCCATGGCAAGGCTCGGCAGAAGGTAGGAAAGTCAGGCGGTGAGAATCAGCGCCCCTTCCGACAGCCCTTGCTCCAGGTCCGCGTGGGCCCTGGCCGCTTCGGCCAGCGGGTAGCGACGCCAGACCCGAGGCTGGATGATACCTGCGTCGACCGCCCCCAGCACATCGGCGGCGCGCTGCTGGTATTCCTCGACGGTACGCGTATGGGCTGCCAGTGACGGGCGCGTCAGGTAGAGGGAGCCCTTGGCATTGAGCGTGGCCACTTCAATGGCCGCCGGCGCGCCGGAGGTGCCGCCAAACGACACCAGCAACCCGCGCGGGCGCAGGCTGTCCAGCGAGGCCTCCAGCGACACCTTGCCGACACTGTCATACACGACGTCCACGCCCTCGCCCTGCGTCAACTCACGCACCTCCTTGGCCAACGTGGCCGCCTCGAACACCATCACGTGATGGCAGCCCGCCGCCCGCGCCCGTTCGACGCTCTGTGGTCGTGACACTACGCCAATCACGGTCGCCCCCAGGTGCCTGGCCCAAGACGCCATGAGCTGCCCCAATGCCCCGCCCGCGCCATACAGCAGCACCTGGGTACGCGGCCCCACGCGGTAGGTGCTCTTCAGCAGGTACTGCGCGGTGATGCCCTTGAACAATACGGCTGCGGCGGCTTCGGCATCCAGTGAGTCCGGCAGCTTTACCAGGCGCTCGGCAGGGAACAGCCGCCCGCTGGCATAAGCGCCTACCGGGCCCATCGCATACGCCACCCGGTCCCCCACGCGCACATTGCCCACCCCTTCACCCACCGCGCTCACCCGCCCGGCGCCCTCAAGCCCCAGGCCAGACGGCAATGCCAGGGGCACCCCGCCCTTGCGCTGCAGTACGTCCAGTGGGTTGACGCCCATGGCGGTCTGCTCCAGCCACACCTCGCCTGGCCCTGGCACTTGCGGTTGGACGTGCTGCACCTGCATGACATCAGCAGTGCCGGTGGCGTTGAGTGTTATACGGCTGGCCATGATCGATTCCTGTGAGGATGACGGTTTCGATACAGGCTAATTAGGCATGGCAAGTTGAACAATACGGCGCAGTGCAGATGATTTCTGCAACCCGTGCAGCAATAGCCGACCGCCATGCGCACCGCCGCCCACCCAAACCAGGACATCTGTTAGGCTGATCAAAGCCCGCCAAACCAGCCTCGACTATTCGCCCCATGGATGAACTGCGCAAGATCGACCTCAACCTGCTGCTGGCCTTGCATGCACTGCTGACAGAGAAGCACGTGACCCGCGCCGCCCTGCGCCTGCACCGCAGCCAGCCGGCGGTGAGCCACGCGCTGGCACAACTGCGCAGGCACTTCGACGACCCTTTGCTGATACGCCAGAACGGCCGCATGGCCCTGACCGCACGTGCGCAGGCACTGGCCAAGCCGCTGCAAGATGCCTTGGGCAACCTCAACGCGCTGCTGGCCGCTCCACTGTTCGACCCTGCCAAGGCGCAGCGTCGGTTCCGTTTGTCATTGTCCGACTATGCTTCGCGCATCATCCTTCCGCCCCTGGTCCGCCACGTGCGCCAGGTAGCACCCGGTGTGGACCTGGCAATCAGCCAGGCCAGCCGTGAAACCATGCTGGCCCAGCTGCTCGACGGGGAGCTCGACCTGGCCTTGGGCCTATTCCCCGAGCTGCCGCAGAGCATCACCGCCCAGCCCCTGTTCGAGGAACACTTCATCAGTGTTGCCGACCGCCAGGTGCTGCCTGCCAGTGGGGGCCTAGCGTTGGCCGACTGGCTGGCTCGCCCCCATGTGTTGATGGCCATGCACCCCGATGCCCATGATGAAATAGAACGGGCATTGGCCGCCCACGGCCTGCAGCGGCGGATAGCCCTGGCACTGCCGCACTGGAGCGCAGCGGTCGAGGTGCTTGCGGGCACCGATCTGATTCTCACAGTGGCCAGCCGCGCGGTAGGTTCATTGCGCCAGCATCAGGCGTTGCGCCGGTTTGAGCCGCCACTGGCCATTCCTTCGTTTGCCTATCAGCAGGCCTGGCACAGCCGCAAAGACAGCGACGCCGGGCATCGCTGGCTGCGCGAGGCCGTGTGGGCCTGCAGCCAGCCAGGCACTTGATCAGCGCTGTGACTGCTCGAGCACCACAGGCTTGGCCGCAGCGCTGCTCCCCCAGTTCCCCTGGACCAGAAACACCCCACACAGGATCAGTACCACGCCGGCCACCCGAGCCAGGCTGACCGGTTTGCCCCCCAGCCCCATTACCCCGAAATGGTCAGCGATGACCGCCGTCAAGATCTGTCCTGCCACCACCAGCACCAGAAAGCCTGCAGCGCCCAGTTTCGGTGTCAGTGCTGCCGCGCCGGCCACGTAGAGCGCGCCCAGCACGCCGCCAATCCACAGCCACCACGGCCCTTGGAGGGCCTTGCCCAGGTCTGGCGTTGGCACCCGCAGTATCAGCAGCGCCGCAATTACCACCACTGAACTGACCGTCAGCGAGGTGAACGCCCCCCATAACCAGTGGCCCAACGCCCGGCCAACAGCGGCGTTGCCAGCTGCCTGAAACGGCAGCACGGCACCCGCCAGCAACGCCATCGCCACGGGGATACCCAACAGAACCATCGACTTGCTCAACATGACTTCCCTCACCTTGTAGTGTGATGGAGGCCATGATCGATGGATCTGCACCGCTTATGGAAATCAAACACATGCACCCCGACTATTCGCCGCGTGAATAGCCGGGAACCTCACACGCCGAACCTAGTGTGAGGTCTCCACGCGCAGCACTTCGGTGTAGATGGCATCGACCGTCTGGCCGACCTTGAGGTTCTTCATGCGCGCCTGCAGGTCAGGGTTCTCGACCTTTACCACCTGCAGCTTGCCTTCCGGCGGCAGCAGGCTCACCTCATGCTTCTTGAGGTCGATCTTCTTGATCTGCGACGTGACCTTGACCTGGCGGAACGCCTCACCGCCCGGGTTGGGGTTGTCCTTGGTGGCGCGAATGCTGCCGGACTCATCACTCACTTTAGGCGCGCCGCCCACGTCGGTATTGAGCACATAAGCCACAGCGCGGGTCACGTAGATGTCGACCGTGTCGCCGACCTTGAGGTTGGGCAGCGCCTTGGCCTTCTCGGTCAATTGAAAGGTCACAGGCTTGCCGTTGGCGCCCTCCACCGTGACCTGGCGGCTGGCCAGGTCGATAGCCTGCACCTTGGTGGTGACATGGCTTTCCAGCGCTTCGCTACCAATCGGCACATCAGCGGCCTGGGCCGTGAAGCTGCCAGCGAAGACCAGCGAGGCGAGTGCGACAGCGCGAGCGAGTGAGCTAATGGGTTTCATAGGCCTGCTTCCCTGTATTCGTTTCCGGGTTGGCGCGTGAAAGGTTCACGCGCCAACAAGCATAGTCATTACTGGCTGCGCGTCACCCGCCAGACCGTATTGGCCAGGTCGTCGGCAATGATCAAGGCACCGCGCGGGTCGACGGTGACCCCTACCGGCCGCCCACGCGTCTTGCCGTCCTCGCCCCGGAAGCCCGTGGCGAAGTCGATCGGTTCACCTGCCGGCTTGCCATTGCTGAACGGCACGAAGATCACCTTGTAGCCCACGGGGTTTGGCCGGTTCCAGCTACCGTGTTCACCCACGAACACCCCATCGGCGAAGCGCTCGCCCATGGCCGGTACCGAGAAGTCGACCCCCAATGCAGCCACATGCGAGCCAAGGCTGTAGTCCGGCTTGATTGCCGCCGCCACCTTGTCCGGGTTCTGTGGCCTGACTCGGTCATCGACGTTCTGGCCCCAATAACTGTAGGGCCACCCATAAAACCCGCCTTCACGCACCGACGTCAGGTAGTCCGGGACCAGATCAGGGCCGAGCTCATCACGCTCGTTGACCACCGCCCACACCTGCCCGCTCTGCGGCTGAACAGCCAAGGCCGTCGGGTTGCGCAAGCCGGTCGCATAGGGCCGGTGAGCACCGGTCTGGGCATCGACCTGCCAGACCATGGCCCGATCGATCTCCACTTCCAGGCCGCGCTCGGTGATGTTGCTGTTCGAGCCGATACCCACATAAAGGAAGCGCCCATCAGCGCTGACGGCCAGCGACTTGGTCCAGTGGTGGTTGATTTCAGCAGGCAGGTCGGTGACCTTGACCGGCGCACCGCTGGCCTTGGTCTGGCCCTGTTGGTAGTCGAAACGCACCAATGCATCCTGGTTGGCCACGTACAGCTTGCCGTTGGCAAACGCCAGGCCGTAAGGGGCGTTGAGGTTTTCAGCAAACACCGTCTGCACCTCGTAGGTGCCATCGCCGTCGGCGTCGCGCAGCAAGGTCAGGCGATTGCCGCCTTTGACCTGGGTATTGCCCTTGGCCTTGATCTGGCTGGCGATCACATCCTTGGGTTTGAGTTTTGCGGCGCTGCCGCCGCGGCCTTCGGCTACGAGAATATCGCCATTAGGCAGCACCAGGCTCTGGCGCGGGATGTTCAGGCCGGTGGCGATTGCCGTGACGCTGAAGCCCTCAGGCACAGTCGGCTTCTGCTCACCCCAGGCCACTGGCTCAGCGATCTTCATGCTCGGCAGCAAACCACGCTGTGGCTCAGGCAGCTTGGGGTCCGGGCCATGGGCTTGAGTGGGCGTGCCTTCCCCACCACAGGCACTTATCAGTAACGCCATGCTCAACAGGCTCAAGGTATGCAAAGGCTTCATGCCACACCTCCCGAACGCAGGTTGCTAAGGCCAGTCCACGCTGCGACAGCTGCGAGCCCGGTCACAATGACCGACAGCACCAACCCCGACGGCATCACTGCCCAGGCGTCCTTGGCATGCTCGAAGGCATTGACCAACCCCAACACCCAGGTCGCCAGCAACAGCACGAAATACAGGGTCGCACGCCCGCCCTTGCGCTCGGCGCGGATCAGGTTGACCAACGCGAACAGCAGCGCCAGCCCACAGAACACCAGGCCACCGGCGATCAGCCAGGCCGCGAAGTTGCTCCATTGGATCTGGTAGCTATTGAAGTAGGCGATATCGCTCAGCAGCGCGCCAAGAAACAGCGGAACACTGCCGGCCAGCAGCATGGCGTGCAGTGGGCCTGGCGTGCAGCGGTAAAGGGTTTGCTCAGATGCGGTCACGGCGCCTCCTTATCGTTCAGTGACCCGAGCCTGATGACAAAGACATCATCAGGCGTGCGCGGGGTGCGCTAAAGAAAGGAGCGTCTCTACGACGGGATAGTTCACCGTTTCGCTTGAATGGTATCCTGCAAGCACCCGCGCTGTACTTTTCCACCTTCAGCGCTTTGGCATCATTCGAGCAAGGAGAACAGCATGAGCGACTACCGGGAGCGCACGTGGGCGTTCTGGGCACTGAACACGCTGCTCATCCTCGGCCTGGGGCTGAGCGCGGGCTGCTCCAGCAAAAAAAACCAAGCCCGCTATGCGGCCTCCACCGTTGGCTCCAACTGCTTCGCCAAGGCCGTACCGACTACGGGCGAAGGTGGCCTGGCCTGGGGCAATACCCTGAGCATTGCCCGGCAGAAGTCGCTGAACAACTGTGTGCGCTATGCAGGCAGGTCTGGGGGGACGCCGAAGACCTGCCAGGTGGTGATGGCCAAGTGCAAGAACTAGGCAGCAGTCGCTGACGCTCAACGCCGCGTGATCACCACCTCCAGATACTCGCTGGGGACCACCAGCGAGGCCCCGCCCCCCACGTTGTTTTCATTCAACAGCGCAGTCAGGTCGCTCTCCAGCGCATTGGCGGCTTCAGGCGCCAATGCCGCAAACGCCTTGTGCACCGGCCCATACCAAGTGCGGAACACATCGATGAAGTGCGCTGCAGAGCGATAGCGGAAGTTGAAGTGTTGACGGGCGACCTGCATCTGGCCCAGCGCCCTGTCGAACAGTACCCGCAACTGCTCCTCGTCACCCCAGCGCGAAGGTGGCAATGCCCCGGCTGGCGGCGGAACGTGGCGCCCGAGCGTCTTGAACATCTGGCCAACGAAACCCTGCGGCGTCCAGTTCGCCAGGCCAATCCGGCCGCCGGACCGACAGACGCGGCTCAATTCCCGCGCGGCCTGGGCCTGATCGGGGGTGAACATCACACCGAAGGTCGACAGAACGGCATCGAATGCACCCTCGGCGAACGGCAGCGCTTCGGCATCGGCCACTTGAAACATCACGTTCAGGTGCTCGGCCTGAGCGCGTGCCTCACCGCGCTTGAGCAACTCGGCCACGTAGTCGGTGGAGGTGACGCGGCAACCGCGCCGCGCGGCGGCCAGGGTGGCATTGCCGTTGCCGGCCGCCACGTCCAGCACCTGCTCGTCCCAGCGCAAATCACAGGCTTCGGCCAGGCGTTCACCCACCAGCTGCAGGGTGGTGCCGATCACGGCGTAGTCACCGCTGGCCCATGCAGCTTGCTGGCGGGATTTCAAGGCATTGGTATCCAAAGGGGTGCTCATGGTCTGCGCCTTCGTGTTGTGCGCGGCCGAGGTCCTTCTGGCAGTCATCGCGCCATGGATAGGTTGAGGGGTCGAGCCCGTGGGGGCAGCAAAAAATTATGCGCCTGATGGGTGAAGCGGCAAGCGGTAGTGGGTAAGAGGCAAGACGGATTTGAGATAGCGGAAAGTATTAACCGCTATATGGGGATGGTTGCGAGGTGTACGGTTTGGGGGGGTTGGCGCTTGCGGGATCGAGCGCCGCTTGCGCGACGCTTCGCAGCACAAGGCTGCTCCTACAATTGTTTCGGGCCAATTAATCCTGCGGCAGGGGCGCGCGACCTTCTTGGCGCCGAATCGGGCCTGTGTAGGAGCAGCCTTGTGCTGCGAAGCGCCGCGCTTGCGGCGCTCGGTCTATCAGGCAAACTTAGCCCGAGCCGCATGCAGCTTGTTGTAGCTCTCGATCAAACGCAAATGACGATCCAGCCCTTCCAGCTTCATGCTGGTCGGCGTCAGGCCGTGGAAGCGCACGCTGCCGTCCACCGAGCCCAGCACCGCGTCCATCCGCGGGTTGCCGAACATGCGGCGGAAGTTGGTTTCGTAGTCTTCCATCTCCAGTTCATCATCCAACACCACCTCCAGCACCACGTTCAACGCCTGGTAGAACAGGCCACGCTCGACGGTGTTGTCGTTGAACTGAAGGAACGCCTCAACCAGCTCCTTGGCATCTTCGAAGCGCTGCACGGCCAGGCAGATCAGTAGCTTCAGCTCAAGAATGGTCAACTGGCCCCACACCGTATTGTCGTCGAACTCAACGCCGATCAACGTGGTGATGGTGGTGTAATCGTCCACATCGCAGTTGTCCAGGCGCTTGAGCAGCAACTTCAGCGAACGGTTGTCCAGGCTGTGCAGGTTGAGGATGTCGGCGCGGAACGACAAGGCCCGGTTGGTGTTGTCCCAGATCAGGTCCTCGACCGGGTAGATCTCCGAGTAACCCGGCACCAGGATGCGGCACGCGGTGGCACCGAGGTTGTCGTACACCGCCATGTACACTTCTTTGCCCAGGTCGTCGAGGATGCCGAACAGGGTCGCAGCTTCCTGCACGTTGGAATCTTCGCCATGGCCAGAGAAGTCCCACTCGACAAATTCGAAATCGGCCTTGGCGCTGAAGAAGCGCCACGACACCACGCCGCTGGAGTCGATGAAGTGCTCGACGAAGTTGTTCGGCTCGGTCAGCGCGTGGCTTTCGAAGGTGGGCTGCGGCAGGTCGTTCAGGCCTTCGAAGCTGCGGCCCTGCAACAACTCGGTGAGGCTGCGCTCCAACGCCACTTCCAGGCTCGGGTGCGCGCCGAATGAGGCGAACACGCCACCGGTGCGCGGGTTCATCAAGGTCACGCACATGACCGGGAACTCACCGCCCAGCGATGCGTCCTTGACCAGCACCGGGAAGCCCTGCTCTTCCAGCCCCTGAATACCCGCAACGATGCCGGGGTACTTGGCCAGCACTTCCTGTGGTACATCCGGCAGGCACAGCTCGCCTTCGAGGATCTCGCGCTTCACCGCACGCTCGAAGATTTCCGACAGGCACTGCACTTGCGCCTCAGCGAGGGTGTTGCCCGCGCTCATGCCGTTGCTGAGGAACAGGTTCTCGATCAGGTTGGACGGGAAGTACACCACCTCCTGGTCCGACTGGCGCACGAATGGCAGCGAGCAGATGCCCCGCGCGGTGTTGCCCGAGTTGGTGTCGTACAGGTGCGAGCCGCGCAGTTCACCGTCGGGGTTGTAGATTTCCAGGCAGTTCGCGTCGAGGATCTCGCTGGGCAGCGCGTCCTTGGGGCCCGGCTTGAACCACTGCTCGTTCGGGTAATGCACGAACGGCGCGTTAGCGATGTCCTCGCCCCAGAACTGGTCGTTGTAGAAGAAGTTGCAGTTCAGGCGCTCGATGAACTCACCCAGCGCCGAGGCCAGCGCGGCCTCCTTGGTCGAACCCTTGCCATTGGTGAAGCACATCGGCGACTGTGCATCGCGCACATGCAGCGACCACACGTTGGGCACGATATTGCGCCACGAGGCGATCTCGATCTTCATCCCAAGGCCCGCGAGAATCGCCGACATGTTGGCGATGGTCTGCTCCAGCGGCAGGTCCTTGCCCGGGATGTAGGTACTGGTGTCCGACACCGGCATCAGTAACCCCTGGGCATCGGCGTCGAGGTTGTCCACCACCTCGATGACGAATTCAGGCCCGGTCTGCACGACCTTCTTTACCGTGCAACGGTCGATGGAACGCAGGATGCCCTGGCGGTCCTTCTCGGAGATGTCTTCAGGCAGCTCGACCTGGATCTTGAAGATCTGGTTGTAGCGGTTTTCCGGATCGACGATGTTGTTCTGCGACAGCCGAATGTTTTCGGTGGGGATGTCGCGGGTCTGGCAGTACAGCTTCACGAAGTAAGCCGCGCACAGGGCCGAAGACGCCAGGAAATAGTCGAACGGCCCCGGGGCCGAACCGTCGCCTTTGTAACGGATCGGTTGGTCGGCGATCACCGTGAAGTCGTCGAACTTGGCTTCGAGACGGAGATTGTCGAGAAAATTGACCTTGATTTCCATGCGGGATTACCGTGAGTTAAGCGTGCAAAACGAAATTGGCCGGCATTATCCGGGTTTTTCGCCTGGAAGTCCTGTTTGCCTGCCGCCAACGCCCGCCTTGCGCATTCCGCCGAATTCCTTGCCTGATCCTCCTGACCTGTCGGCAGCGCCTGCTCGCCGGTCGTAGCGCTGTGCTAGCGTTTCTGGATTGGGGGCAACGTATCCCCACTCACGACGACAACGCGACAGCAAACCGATGATGAGCAGGTGAACCATGGAACTACGCATCAACCAGAAGACCTATCAGGTCGAGGCCGACGCTGACACGCCCCTGTTGTGGGTGATCCGTGACGACCTGGGGCTGACCGGCACCAAGTATGGCTGCGGCCTGGCGCAATGCGGCGCTTGCTCGGTGCTGGTGGACGGCAGCGTGGTGCGCGCCTGCGTGACCCCGGTGGCAGGCGTGGTCGGGCGCGAAGTGACCACCATCGAGGCGATCGAGGACGACGCCGTTGGCAAGCGTGTGGTCGCGGCCTGGGTCGAGCACCAGGTGGCGCAGTGTGGCTACTGCCAGTCAGGCCAGGTGATGGCCGCCACGGCGCTGCTCAAGCACACGCCCCAGCCCAGCGACGCGCAGATCGATGCCGCGATGGTCAACCTGTGCCGCTGCGGCACTTACAACGCCATCCATGCCGCCGTCCACGACCTTGCGGCCCAGCGGGAGGAGGCGTGATGAACACGCGTATCGATACCCCTGCCGAGCTGTCGGCGCTGCCGCTGGGTGAGCCGGTTAACCTGTCACGCCGCCGCTTCCTGCTAGCCTCGGCGGGCGCCGCCGCGGGCGCGCTGGTACTCGGGTTTGGGTTGCCGCTGGGCTCGGCACGGGTCCAGGCCGCCACCACCGCGGTCCAGGAGCGCGGCACACAAGTACCGGCCTTCCTGGAAATTCGCCCGGACAGCACCGTGCGCCTGCTCTGCCCGTTCATGGAGGGTGGCCAAGGCACCTACACCGCCATGGCACAGATCGTCGGCGAAGAACTGGACGCCGACCCGGCCACGTTCCTGGTCGACAGCGCGCCGCCTGGCGAAGCTTACGTGGTGATGGAAAACGGCATGCGCATCACCGGCGGCAGCATGTCGGTACGCATGAGTTACCCGACCATGCGCCGCCTCGGCGCCCTGGCCCGGGCCATGTTGCTGCAGGCAGGTGCCGAGCAGTTGGGGGTGCCGGTCGACGAACTTTCCACCGAACCCGGCAAGGTCATCCATGCAGCCTCAGGCCGCTCGGTGCCCTACGGCGAACTGGCCGAGCGCGCCCTCGACCTGCCGGTGCCAGACCCGGCCAGCGTGAAGCTGCGCGACCCCAGCCAGTTCCGCTGGATCGGCAAACCGGTGCGCCGGGTCGATGCCTATGACAAATCCACCGGCAAGGCCGTGTACACCATCGACATCAAGCTCGACGGCATGCTCCACGCCGCCGTCCAGCACGCACCGCGCCTGGGCATGACGGTTGGCAGCCTGCGCAACGAAGCACAGGTCAAGGCCATGAAAGGCGTGCATTCGGTGCATCAACTACCCGGCGCGGTGGCGGTGGTCGCCGAACGCTGGTGGCATGCCAAGCGCGCAGTCGAGGCCCTCCAGGTGGACTGGCAGGAGCCCGGCAGCGATTCGCCGGTAAGGCCGATGCCAGCAGACTTTTCCAGCGACGCCTATCGTGACCGCCTGGCCACCGAGCAAGGCCCGGCCCGCGACGAGGAAAACCAAGGCGATGTGGCCGGGGTGCTGGCCAAAGCCAAGACCAAGATCGAGGCAACCTACCATAACCAGTACCTCAACCACGCCCAGCTCGAGCCGCCCTCAGCGCTCGCCCGCTTCAACCCCGACGGTTCGCTGGAGGTGTGGTTGCCCAACCAGGCGCCGGACATGTTCCGCGACGACATCGCCAAACGCACCGGCCTCGACCCTGCGCGCATCACCCTGCACTCACCCCTGCTGGGCGGCTTTTTTGGCCGGCATTTTCTGTATGACTCGGCCAACCCCTACCCGCAGGCCATCGCCCTGGCCAAAGCGGTGGGCCGCCCGGTCAAACTGATCTGGAGCCGCGAAGAAGAGTTTCTGCGGGATGTATTGCGGCCGCTGGCGGTGGTCAAATTCCGTGGGGCACTGGATGACGATGGCCTGCCAGTCGCGATAGAAGCCGTGAGTGCCACCGAAGGCCCGACCGAGGCACTGGCCGGCAAGCAAGGTGACAAGATCGACCCCACCGCCCTTGAAGGGCTGTCGGGCAAGTCGTACGCCATCGCCAACAAACGCATTGCCCAAATCTACGTCAAAGGCCCGGTCATGCTCGGCTACTGGCGCTCGGTGGGCAACTCGCTGAATGACTTCTTCTACGAAGCCTTCCTCGACGAGCTGGCCGACAAAGGCGGCAAGGACCCTTATGAA
This sequence comes from Pseudomonas sp. SWRI50, assembly GCF_014269095.1. NCBI lineage: Bacteria > Pseudomonadati > Pseudomonadota > Gammaproteobacteria > Pseudomonadales > Pseudomonadaceae > Pseudomonas > Pseudomonas sp. SWRI50. Next base: position 164,853 of record NZ_JABWRW010000010.1, read on the forward strand.
TTGCGCCTGCATCTGTTGCGCGACAACCCGCGCCTGACCACCCTGCTACAGGCGGTCGGCGAGTTGTCCGGCGGCTGGAAGCGTGGGCCATTCACGGCCGAGGACGGCAGCAAACGGGCACGCGGTGTGGCCATGGCCTCGCCGTTTGGCTCGGAGGCGGCGGTTATCGCCGAAGTGTCGATCGAAAACGGTCAGGTCAAAGTGCACGACATCTGGCAGGCCATCGACCCAGGCAGCATCGTCAACCCGGCGATCATCGAAGCCCAGGTCAACGGCGCCGTGGCCCTGGGCCTGTCGCAGACCCTGTTGGAAGAAGCGGTGTACATCGACGGCAAGCCCCGGGCGCGCAACTACGACCTGTACCCGATCCTGCCGCCTTCGCGCATGGCCCGGGTGCATGTGCGCATCGTCGAAAGCGGCGCGAAGATGGGCGGCATCGGCGAACCGCCGCTGCCCGCGGTTGCACCGGCGGTGGCCAACGCGGTAGCGCGGCTGACCGGCCAGCGCATCCGCAGCATCCCATTGAGCCGCTACACCTTCACCTGACAGGACAAGGAACGCCCATGACCCACAGCCGATTCGCAAGAACCGCCGGCTGGCTGGCGCTGCCGTGCCTGGTCGCGGCAGGCCTGCTGGCCTGGTATGTCACCCGGGAGCCCGCGTCGCCTTTCGTGGCCGAGCAAAATGCCAACATCGACCCGGCGCTGATCAGCCGCGGCGAGTACGTGGCCCGGCTCAGCGACTGCGTAGCCTGCCACAGCCTGCCCGACAACAAGCCGTTCGCCGGGGGCCTGGAGATGGCCACGCCGCTAGGCGCGATCCATGCCACCAACATCACCCCAGACCGGGATACCGGCATCGGCGGCTACAGCCTCGCCGACTTCGACCGCGCCGTGCGCCATGGCGTCGCCCCCGGTGGCCGGCGGCTCTACCCGGCCATGCCCTACCCCTCCTACGCCAAGCTCAGCGATGACGATGTGCGTGCGTTGTACGCGTTTTTCATGCAGGGCGTGCAACCTGCCAACCAGCCGAATATCCCCAGCGATATCCCGTGGCCGCTGAACCTGCGCTGGCCCATCGCGTTGTGGAACGGGCTGTTTGCGCCCACTACGCCCTACGTGACCAAGGCTGGCCAGGACCCTCTGTGGAACCGCGGCGCTTATATTGTCCAAGGCCCCGGGCACTGCGGCAGCTGCCATACCCCGCGCGGCCTGGCTTTCAACGAAAAGGCTCTGGATGAAGACGGCAAGCCGTTTCTGGCCGGCGCGCTGCTCGATGGCTGGTACGCGCCAAGCCTGCGCGCCGATCACAACACCGGCCTTGGGCGCTGGAGCGAAGCCGAGATTGTCCAGTTTCTCAAGACTGGGCGTAACCGGCATGCCGTGGTCTATGGCTCGATGACCGAGGCGTTCAACAACTCCACGCAGTTCATGGCCGACGAGGACCTGGCGGCAATCGCCCACTACCTGAAATCGCTGCCAGGCGATCCGCAACGCGACGGCACGCCCTGGCAATACCAAGCGGCATCGGCGGCGGCGACACTGGAGCGCCCGGGCGCGCACACCTACGTCACACGCTGCGCCTCTTGCCATGGGCTGGACGGCAAGGGCCAGGCCGAATGGATGCCGCCGTTAGCGGGCGCAACCTCGGCCTTGGCCAGCGAGAACGCCTCGGCGATCAACATCACCCTCAATGGCTCGCAACGCATCGTTGCCGCTGGCCTGCCCGATGCCTACCGCATGCCGGCCTTCCGCGAGCAATTGTCGGACCAGGAGGTTGCCGAAGTACTGAGCTTTGTGCGCAGCAGTTGGGGCAACCACGGCAGCGCGGTGGATGCACAGGCAGTGAGCACGTTGCGCGGGCACACCGACCCGGCCAGCAGCAGCCCAATCATCTTGCATATGCGATGAAGTTTCATCGAGAACGGCACGGTCTCTATAGGCGTTCACCTTGGGTTGCCGGCTCCCACAGAAGGGTGGATGAGTGATTTCCCCACACAACCCTGCTGAATCAGTAAAGGGTCGGCACAGGTATTACGCTTTGGAGAATGAGAATGGAAAGCATCGACCTGCTGGTATTGCGCACCGCCCGCGACTGGCTTGCCAGCGGTGAACGCGTCCTGCTGGCCACCGTGGCCCGCACCTGGGGCTCCTCCCCTCGCCCGGTCGGTTCGATGATGGCCCTGCGCAGCGACGGTCGCGTGGTCGGCAGCGTGTCCGGTGGCTGCATCGAGGACGATCTCATCCACCGTTACACCACCGCCTATGGCGGCCCCGGCATGCAGACCGGGCTGCCGGAGGTGGTTCGCTACGGCGTCAGCGCCGAGGACGCCCACCGTTTCGGCTTGCCCTGCGGCGGCACCCTGCAACTGATCCTCGAGTTCGAGCCATCGGCAGCACACCTGGCGCAACTGCTGGCCGGCCTGGACAGCGGTAGCCTGATACGCCGCGAGCTGGATGTGCGCAGCGGCGCAGCCACGCTTACGGCCAGCGCCACACCGGATCAGTTCAGCTTCGACGGCCAGCGCATGCTCAGCACCCTCGGCCCTGGCTACCGCGTGCTGCTGATCGGCGCCGGCGCGCTGGCCGAATACCTGGCGACCATGGCCCTGTTCAACGGCTTCACGGTGTCGGTGTGCGACCCTCGGCCCGAGTACATGGGCGGCTGGAGCGTCGACGGCGTGGTGAAGCTGGCCGGGATGCCGGACGACGTGGTTCGCGCCTTCGCCCCCGACCTGCGCAGCGCCGTCGTCGCCCTCAGCCACGACCCCAAGCTCGACGACCTGGCATTGCTCGAAGCCCTGCACAGCCCGGCGTTCTATATCGGCGCCATCGGCTCGCGGCGCAACAGCCAGCTGCGCCGCGAGCGCCTGATGGAACACTTCGGCGAGACCGAAGCCAGCCTCCAGCGCCTGCACGGCCCTATCGGCATCTACATCGGCAGCAAGACCCCGGCCGAAATCGCCGTCAGCGTCATGGCCGAGATCCTTGCTGCCAAAAACGACGTGAGCCTGCCTGGCGCGGTCAACGTGACCAAGGCCAAGCTTGCCCGGGAGGCCGAGGCATGCCTGCACACCCCATGACCTGCGCCGCGCTGGTGCTGGCGGCTGGGCGATCGCAGCGTTTTGGCAGCGACAAACGCCTGGCACGGTTGCCTTCGGGGCAGACGCTGCTGGCAGCGACGCTGGCGCGTGCATTCGAGCAGTTCGCCGTGGTGCACATCGTGCTGCGCCCGGACGACGACGCGCAACAACTGGGCATCGACCCGCGTGCCCGGATCGTATGGGCCGACCAGGCCGAGCACGGCATGGGCGCCAGCCTGGCAGCGGGGGTCACCGCCCTGTTGCAGACCCCCGCCCAGGCGGTGGCGGTGCTGTTGGCGGATATGCCGTGGATCGCACCTCGTACCTTGCACACGTTGTGCGAGCAGGCCAGCGCTACACGTATCGTGCTGCCGCTGTACCAGGGCCAGCGCGGGCACCCGGTGCTCTTCGGCCGTGCGTTCTGGCCGGCACTGGCGCAGTTGCACGGCGACCAAGGCGGCAGGCAGGTCATCCTGGACAATCCGCGGGCGTGTGCCAGCGTAGCCGTCGACGATGCTGGGGTGGTGCTGGACGTTGACGTGCCTCAAGCCCTGACGTCGATGTGAGGGTCAGTGAGCGAGCGCTTGCGACTGCTGTTGCTGCCAACGTGCCAGGTTCTGCCGCATTAATTGCTCCGGCAACGTGCTGGACACAACCTGGTTCATCTCCCGCGTCAGCGCTTCGCGCAACTGTGGCTGATTGCAGGGCGATTTATGTGACACCGCCAGGTACAAGCCTTCGCTGGACACGGGCGGGTCCAGCACCTGCAGCTTGTCCTGCATGCCCAGCGTCTGCGCCAACGCCATGCCGGGGTACTGCTCGAAAACCACATAGTCGCTGCGTTTGAGCAACAGTTTCTCGAAGGCCTGCTTGGCGCTGGGCACCGCTTCGAGCGTGAGGCTGACCCTGGCATAGTCATCGAACTGCTGGCCATGGCTGTTATTGACCAGTGTCCCGCCTTTACGACCTTGCAGGTCCGACCATTGCTGATAGGCAAAGGCCCCTTGCTGGCGCACCCAGACCACGCTGGGCGTGTGCAGGAATGCGGGGCTTATGAAGTCCATCAGCTGGGTGCGCGCTTGGGTCAGAAAATACCCGGCCAGCAGGTCGATACGGCCCGTGCGCACTTCCTCCTGGGCACGCGACCAAGGCCCGCCATAGACCACCTCCACCTCCAGCCCGAGTTGCTTGCCCAAGTGCTTGAGTAAGTCGGCATTGGCACCGATCAACTGCTGAGGGTTGTGCGGGTCACGCCACAGGTACGGGGGGTATTCAGGGTTGCCAGTGGCCGTCAGGTGCTGGCATGCCGCCTGCGCACCCGCGCCCATCGGTAGCAGGGACCCGCACAGCAACAACAGCAAGGCGTGGCGAACCCAACGCTCGATCATCTACAACCCTCGGCACAAGTGGCACCCGGCGACCCGGCGTGGTCGCCAAAGGCTGCCACATCCCGTGGAAGACTGCAGCATCTGGCTTCGCGTGGTGTAGACGGTCTGGCCCCATAATGGCGGGCAGGCTGGTTTTTCGTCAGTGCGCAGATGCCCCGCCGTCGGCGGAATCGAGGGTGCCCTGCGCCCACTGTAGCAACTGTGCGGCCATTAGGTCCCAAGCCTGCTCGACCTCAGCCACCCCGAAGGCGCGCAGGCTGGAATGCACCATCCCCTCGCCTACCCAGGCATCGGCCTGCACCCCATGCGCCGCAAGCGCGTCACAGTAGGCGATGCCGTGATCGCGCAGTGGGTCGACACTGGCCACCAGCACCCAGGCCGGGGCCAGCCCGGCGAAGTCATCCGCCTCCAACGGCATCGCGCAGGGGTCATCACGGTCGGCCTTGACCGGCAGAAACCCTTCTAGGGACTTCATCAGCCCCGCCACCGTCATCATCGGTGCCTCTGCATGCTGCTGCATCGACGGCAACTGCCGCCGGGCAGTCAGTACCGGGTACACCAGCAATTGCCCCACTGGCTGCGGCTGGCCGTCACGGCGCAGTGCCCTGCACAAGCCGGCCGCCAGGGTGCCGCCTGCGCTGTCGCCGGCGACCATCAAGCGGGCCTGGCTGAGGCGCGCATCGACCTGGCCACTGCGCAACGCCGACCACACCTTCAGGCAGTCCTCCAGCGGTGCAGGGTAGGCATGCTCTGGCGCCAGCCGATACTCGACCGCGACGATGGCGATCGGTGCCCGGCGCGCCAGGGCGTAAGCGAACCAGTCGTGGGTATCGAGGTTACCCAGGTCCCAGCCACCGCCGTGCAGGTACAGCAGCGTTGGCCAGCCACCTTCCGGTGCCGGGCCGGCGGGTTGATAGCAGCGCAGGCGCAGGCCCTGCAGGTCGATGTCCTCGATACCCCAGCCTTCAGGCGGTGGCGGTGTGCAATTGCGGCAGGCTTGCAGGAATGCCGAGCGCCGGGCGGCCAGGCTGTTGTCGGTCGCGGTGAAACGCTTGCTGTTGTCGATGTAGGCCTGCATGGCGGGGTCCAAGGGCTGGGGCACTGGTGTCTTCCTGGGGGGATGTGAATCGGTTCGGGATTGTTGGGAGCGCGTCGCGAGGGGCTGCAAAGCAGCCCCAGGCCAAAGGCTCAAAACAGCGGCAAGGTATAGGCAATGATCACGCGGTTCTCGTCGCGCCGCCCGGTCGCATCTCCGCGCAGTTCGACGTTGCGCCAGCGCAACGCCAGGTTCTTCAGCGGCCCGCTCTGGATCACGTAGGTAACATCCAGGTTGCGCTCCCACTCACTGCCATCCTCCCCCGCCACCTTGAAGTTGTCCCCGCGCACATAACGGGCGAACGCCGTCAGCCCCGGTACGCCGAGGGCGGCGAAATCGAGGTCGTAGCGGGCCTGCCACGAGCGCTCCTGGGCACGGTCGAAGCGCAGCACCTGTACGGCGTTGGCAACCCCCGGCAGGTCAGTGTCATGAATGAACGGCAAGGCGCTGTCGCCTGCGTTGTATTGGTAGCCAAGGCGGAACGTCTGGGCCTTGAGGTTGGCGCTGAGCATCGCCGAAGTCATGCGGCTATCGAGATTGCCAGCCTTCTCAGTGCCCGACTCGCCAGTATCGAGGTAGTTGAAAGTGCCGGAAAGGTTCCAGTCGCCGGCTTTGAACGCCTGGGTACCGGTATACAAGGTTTGCTGGTAGACGTCGGCAAGGCGACCGGTCCACAGCCCCAGCGACGTCTGCGGGGTGGCGCGCCAGGTGCCGCCCAAGTAGTCGAAGCGGTCACTGAACACGCTGTAGTAGTTGCCCACCTGGATGTCGCGAGCGCCGGCGAACTCGCGCTGGTTGACCTTGCGCATCTGGCCCAGGCCAATATCGAGGTTGTCCAGTTCGCGTATATCGAGCATCGCGCCTTCGAAAAACTGCGGCAGCAAGCGCGCATCGCCGGCGCTGACCAGGGGGATTTTGGGGAACAGCCCGCCCACCTTCAACTCGGTTTTCGAATACTTGAATTTGACCGCTGCCGTGGCCTCGGAAAACTCGTCAGCCGAACGCGGGTCAGCATTGCGGGGCCCACCCGCACGGTTGTAGGCGCCCGGCAGCAGCGCCGAGCCACTGCGCGATGGCGATGAATCCAGTTTTAGCCCCAGGCCGGCATAAACGTCCACGCCCACCCCGACCGTGGTGTCGGTGTAACCGGACTCACCTTTGAGGATGAAGCCCTGGGCCCACTCCTCCAGCTTGGACTGCGCAGGCTTGGTGGAGTCGCGCAGGTCGTGGTTGTAGTAGAAGTTGCGCAATGTCAGGTTGGCCTTCCCGTCCTCCAGAAAGGCCGCCTGGGCACACAGTGGGCCCAGCCCGAGCAGCAGCGACAAGGGTTTTGCAGCGCGAGCGAAGCCCGCTCCAGTCGAGGAGAGTTTCATTGTTGTTGTTCTCTTTTATTGTGGGTGTCGGGTACAGCGGTCGGCAAAGCTGTCAGCGTCGCTGCCAGGTAAATTCGAGGGTGGCCTCGAGCCGCTGGCCAGGGCCCAGCACCTGGGTGCCGGTATCGCCCCAGGCCTGTTCAGGCTGGTTGAAGGCATTGGCCAGGTGCGAAACCGGCTCCAGGCACAGGTAGCGGCTGCCGGCCGGGGCAAAGGCAACGAAATGGCTCAGGGGTGGGCTTGCCTGCAGTTTGAGGCTGCCCGCCGGGTAATCGAGTTCCAGTAGCCCATCCCAGCAGGACTGGTAGTGCGCCAACGCCTGGGCGTCATCGGCGTCGATCGACACAGGCTGCGTGGCCTGCCGAAAGCCGCCGGTAGCCAGGTACTGATCATCGATCTGCCATTCCCGGCCAACCTGGTAACGTACGTTCAGCCCCACATGGCGTTGAAAATACGGGTGCAGCCCAAGGCCCGCAGGCATGGGGGAATCCCCCTGGTTGAGCAGCGCCAGGACGATGCTCAAGCGATTGCCTTCGAGCACGAAACGCTGTTCGGCACGAAATGCCCAGGGCCAGTGCTCGCCTTGGTAATCGCAGGCAAGGGTCAACTGCCCGGCACAGGGTTCTAGCACGTGCCACGCCAGTGTGTGCGCCACCCCATGCAAGGTGTGCGGCCGCGCTGCGGGGTGAGCCGGCAATGTATAGGCCTGCCCTGCAAACTGCAGTTGGGCATTGCGAATACGGTTGGAGTACGGCACCAGCGGGTACGCGCCAGCCCGCGGCCAGTCGAGCGGGTCGAAGTGCTCGGCCGAGATCGGCAGCAGCACGTCGAGCCCCTCGGCACGCAGGTGGGCGATACGCCCACCCCAGGCAGGAAGCAGCCCGACAGACCAGGTGGCGTTGCTCAGAACCAACGGTTGCATAGGACCTCCGATGCCCTCACGGGCACACGTCGCCCCTGCCGCCGCGCCGTGGCACAGCGGAGGGGAGCAATTACGGGATACGCGCCAGCGTCAGCGGCGGTAGCGCTCGGCTACTTGCACGTCGATGTCCAGGCCAAGGCCGGGGCCCTGCGGGATCTGCAACAAGTTGCCCTGGCGCAGTTGCTCGACCGGGTACAACCAGGCCGCCGGTTCGACGAACAGGTACTCCACTTGTGGCACGCGCTGTTGCACCGCCGCCAGGTGCAAGGTGGCGATCAGGCCGGGGCCGAAGTACGGGCAGTGCGGCAATACCACGGCGTTGTGCTGGTCAGCGAGCGCGGCGATGCGCAGGCATTCGGAAATACCCCCGACCTTGGTCACGCTGGGCTGGATCGAATCGACCGCACCTGCCACCAGCGCCTGCTCGAACTGCACGGCAGTGCACCAGTTCTCCCCTGCCGACAACGGCACTCCCTGGCCGCGCAAGCTGGCCAACGTGGCGAAATCTTCCGGTGGGAATATCGGCTCTTCCAGCCAGGCCAGTTGCAGGTCCGCCAATGCTGGCAGCCAGGCGCGGGTGTCCGCAGCCGTCCAGGCGCAGTTGACGTCGGTCGCCAGCGGTATGTCGTTGCCAACGGCGTCGCGGCAGGCGGCGATCTCCGGCAACGTCACCTCATGCAACTTGATGTCACCAAAGCCCATGCGCAATGCCTTTTCGCAGATCGCCGGGGCCACCTCATCATCGGCATAGCGCACCAGGCTGGCATAGGCTGGCACCTGCTCGCGGTGGGCCTGGCCCAGCAGGCGATGCAAGGGCACGCCCTCGCGGCGGGCGGCGAGGTCCCACAGGGCGATATCGACGCCGGAAATGGCAAACATCGTCACCCCATAACGCCCGAACAGGTGCAACCGCAACTGCAGTTCGCGGTTAAAGGCGGCGATGTCATCGACCTGGCGGTGCAGCAGCAGCGGCGCAATCAGGCGATCGATCAGGGCCTTGGTGGCATCGGCGACGAAGTAGCCAAAGGCTTCGCCCCAGCCGACGTTACCCTGCTCGTCTTCCAATCGAATCAGCACGTTTTCCAGCGTGTGCCAGGTGGTCGGCGTGATGCCCAGGCCCTTGCCGCCATCCTGGAAAGGAATTTCCACGACCTGGGTATCGATACGGACGATTTTCATGCTTGCTCCAGAACACTGGCCAAAGGCACACCGGCGTAGGCCCCCCCAACGTGATCGCGGCCAGAGCCTACCGGCGCCATGGCCTCGTAGGCCAGGAAGTCGTCGGCCAGATGATCGCTGGCATTATCCTGGGGGCAATAGCCCAGCGCACGGGCGCGGCGGTTATGGAAGAACGCATCCGGGCACTCCGACACGCCATAGACGATCTCGTGACGCACCTGCGGGTGCTCCAGGCCGATCAGCACCAACTGCGCCAGGTCGCGGGCGCTGGTCCACAAGCGCAGCCGACGGGCGTCGGCCACCTTGGGGTCGGCATTGCCGATGCGCACGACGAATGTGGCCAGGTCGCTGCGCTGCGAAAACATGGCGCAGGCCGCTTCGCCAAACACTTTGCTCAAGGCGTAGTAACTGTCCGGGGCCACCGGGCTGTCGTCGAAATGAGTGGCCGCCTGGCTGTGGTACTGGCCCAGCACATGGTGGCTGCTGGCAAACACGAAGCGCTTGGCGCCAGCCCGTTGCGCGGCCTCGAGCAAGTACAGGGTGGCATGGTAGTTGGGCTGCACAGTGCTCTGAAAGTGAATGTCGGTGCCGTGGGCGCAGGCCAGATGAAGCACCGCGTCAATGCCTTCGGTGGCTTGGCGGACGAAGGCCGGGTCGGTCAGGTCGCCGACCAGCGCAACTTCGCCTGCGTTCAACTCGGTGACCGGCCTGCGGTCCAGCAGGCGCAGGGTGAAACGCTCGCGCAGGTAAGGGCGCAGCGCGGTTCCGACGATACCGGCGGCGCCGGTGATAAGAAGCGTAGGCATGGCGAATTCCCAAAAACGTGTGAAGTGCAGAAGCCCAGCGGGTTGCCCCGCTGGAGGTGCCATCAAGTCAAGCGGTAGCGACGGCTGCTGCCTGTTTTGCCGGTTTCTGGCCGACGAACAAGGCGACGATCAAGGCCCCTACAACCCCTAGCGCCGCCGCAAGGCCAAAGCCGCTGGCGTAGGTGCCGGTGGACTGGATAATGAACCCGGTCACGGTCGGCGCAACGATGCCCGAAAGATTGGCCAGCCCGTGCATGAAACCACCAGCCGTACCGACCTGATGATCGGGCACGGCATCCTGGATCAACGACCAGTAAGCCGGCGCAGTCAGCATCAAGAAGCCGATCGCCACGGTCATGACCGCGACCGTACTGGTCACGCTTTGCACCTGCCCGGTCAAACCGATGCACACTGCCGCAATCAGCAGGCACGTAACCAGCACCACCTTGCGCGAAAACAGTTGCTTGCCGGTGCGTTTGAACACCCAGTCGATCAGCAGCCCACCGCAGACGAAGCCGACAGTGCCCACCAGCCATGGCAACGCGGTGACAATACTCATGGCCTTCAGGTCGATGCCCTTGGCGTCGATCAGGTAACTGGGGAACCAGGTCATGAAGAAATACAGAATGTAGTTGTAACAGAACAGCGAGACACCGGTGACCAGCACCGAACGCTGCAGGATGATCTGCAAAACCGGCGTGCGCGGCGCCTCTTCCACGGCGGTCACGGGGGCTTCGCGGCCCTCGTTGATCAGCGCCAGTTCTTCGGCCGAAACCTGCGGGTGTTCCTTTGGCGTGGACGCTGCCATGCGCCACCAGGCAATGGCCCAGAGCACGCCGATCACTGCGATGACCACGAAGGCCACTCGCCAGCCCAGCCACAACGCGAGGAAACCGACGATGGGACCGGCCAAGGCGCCGCCCAACGGGCCGCCCGCTTGGTTGATACCTATGGCGCGGGCACGCTCCTTGATCGGGAACCAGCTGTTCACTGTCTTGTTGGCCGTGGTCGAAACCGGCCCTTCACCTACACCGAACAGGGCGCGAACGATCAGCAGCGACCAGAAGTTGAACGCCAGGGCGGTAGAGCCACACAGCACCGACCAGAAGCTCATGGACCAGGTCAGTACGCGTTTGGGGCCGTAACGGTCGGCCAAGTAGCCACCGACGAAACAGAACAGCGCGTAACCGAAGAAGAAGCTGCTGAAAATCATGCCCTTCTCGGCGGGCGTGAGGTGGTATTCCTGGGTGATGAAAGGCATGGCGATCGACAAGGCAGCGCGATCGACATAGTTGATGATCATGGCCAGAAACAACAGGGTCAGGATCGTCCAGCGGTAGTTCTTTTTCTTGTTCATGTACGACTCCGCCCGGCACCTGTGATGCCGGATCTTTTTTGTTATAGCGCCTGGCCCCGTCAGCGAGCCGGGCGCTGATCAGAGGTCTAGACGCTGTAATCCACCGCTACCCACTCGAAGTACTGTTTAAGCTCGGCGACCAGGGCCTGGTGCGCCGGGTGTGGCAGGTAACGCTGCACGGCCTGGGCATCGTCGAAGCTGGACTCGAGGATGTAGTCCCAGCAGATCGGCCGATCCAGTTCGTTGGCGGCGACTCTCCAGTCGCGAATGAAGTCGATTTCTTCCGTGAGGCCGCGCATCCGCGCCACCAGCCTGCCTTCCAGTTCAGGCTGGGCATCCACCCCGGCCAGCCGGCGGAACAACACGATATGTCGCATCATCGCCCTGCCCTCCTCACCCCAGCACCCAGGCCGGTGCGTCCTGCAAGGCGACCGGGCGCAAGAACCGCTCGATGGCCGCAAAACCCACCGAGGTGGTCTGTGGTGCAGTGGAGGCCGGCCATGGCCCGCCATGCTGCTGGGCATGGCACACGGCAACACCGGTGGGCACACCGGCGAACAATACCCGCCCGGATACCCGCTGCGCAGCACGCAACAACCGGCGGTTGTCCTCGCTGTCGGCGTCCAGGCCCCACAGCGTGGTGGTCAGGGTACCGCCCACCGCATCCAGCACGTCGGCGACCTGGCTGATCGACTGCGCGGTGACGACCAACGCGGCCGGGCCGAACATCTCTTCACGCAAGTGCGCATTGGCAATGAAAGCGGCCGCGTCGGTGGCAAACAGCCGCGGCGCGGGGCCGGCACCCTCGGGCTGCTGCGCGAACAACGGCCGGGCAAGCTCGGCCACGCTGGCGGCAGCGGCCTCAAAGCCTTGCTGCATGCCGGGGGTGAGCATACGGTGCGTGCGGATTGGCGCAATGGCTTCGGCCAATTGAGCGATGAAGCGCTGGCTGAGCGGCGAATCCAGCAGCACGATCACGCCGGGGCTTGTGCAGAACTGGCCGCAGCCAAGGGTGATGGAGGCGGCCAGGGTCTTGGCCAGGCCTTCGCTGTCGTGCTGCAGGGCGGATGGCAGCGCCACCAACGGGTTGATCGACCCCAGCTCACCGAAGAACGGCACCGGGCGGGCACGGGCATTGGCCGCCTGCCACAAGGCTTTGCCGCCTTGGTAGGACCCGGTGAACGCCACTGCGGCAATCGAGGGGTGCTGCACCAGGTAGGTACCCGCGGCGCGATTGGGGGCTTCGGCCAAGGTCAGCAGGCCTTCCGGCAAGCCCTGGGCACGCACCACGGCCGCCGCCAAGGTGAATACGGCGCGAGACAGCTCAGGGTGGCCGGCGTGCGGCTTGACCACCACCGGGCAGCCGGCAGCCAGCGCCGAGGCGGTGTCCCCACCGAGCACCGAGAAGGCGAACGGGAAGTTGCTGGCTGAAAACATCGCCACCGGGCCCAGTGGCCGCTGGATACGTGACAGCCGTGGGCGGCCAGCGGGAGGAGCCCCCGCCACTGCGGCATCGTCGACTCGGCGGTAAGGCACGCCGGCTTCTACTTCAGTGGCAAAGCCGCGCAGCTGAAACGCGGTACGGGCGACTTCACCGTTGAGGCGTGCCTCGCCCAGCCCGCTCTCACGGTCGGCGATAGCGACCAGGTCCGGCTGGTGCTGCTCCAGCGCATCGGCCAGGCCGCGCAGCAACGTGGCGCGCTGGCTGGCGCTGGCGTCAGCCCAAACGTGCGCAGCGGCAGCAGATTTGGCCACGATGGCGTCGATGGCGGCCAGGTTGGGGTCTTGATGAGAGGTCATTGCTTTACTCCTGAATCGTTCAGTGCAGCCACCGTGCTCAACGAGCCTTCGGCTCCAGGTGATAGCCACGGCCGACGTAGTCGAAATCGACCAGTTCGTTGATTTCCACGTCCTGCTGCGCTGGCGAGGCGTAATAGGCGCGGATTTCCTTGATCAACCCGGTCTGCTCATCGAACAGGTACCACTCGTCCCCACGCACCGCAGTGCCAAGCTTGCGCTTCCAGTGGGTCCACTCGATCACCGCTTCGTCGCTGTCATGGCTGACCAGGATCTTTTCGATGGTCCACTGCGAGCCCAGCTGCTCAACGCACCACACCCATTTGCGGGCGATGGTGTCTGCGCTGCGCCAAGGGATTTCTGGCAAGCCCGCCGGAAAGTAGTGCACCGCGTCAGGCGTGAAGCAGGACACCAGTTGGTCGTAATCACCTGCGTTGCAGGCAGCGAAATAACGGCGGATCAGTTGCGCATGCTTGTGCTCGGCCATGGTTCAGGCCCCCTGCTGGGTGATGATCGACGGGATCGCCGGGCGGCCAGCGGCAACCCAGGCATGGTAGTCGGAGACCGACGCCGGGCTCGGCGGGTACACGCCCCACAGCGCTTCGCCGGCCGCGATGCGCATGGCCAGGTAGTGCTCGATGTCGTCTTGCACGCTGCACACCTCGGCCAGTTCCTCGGCCAGGTGCGCAGGCACCACGGTCAGGCCATCGGCATCACCGACGATGATGTCGCCGGGGTACACGGCCACGCCGGCACAACCGATCGGGACCTGAAGGTCGGCCACGTGGTGGTAGGAGATACGCGTGGTGGCGGTAATTTCCCGGGCATAGGCCGGCAGGTTCATGGCAGCGATCTCGCTGCCATCGCGCAGGGCGCCGTCGGTGACGATGGCCTTGGCCCCACGAGCCAGCAGGCGGGTTACCAGAATATTGCCGGCCGAGGCGGCAGCGGGGTCGTTGCGGCTGTCGATGACCAGCACGTCACCCGGTTGAATCTGCTCCACACCCACCCATTGCAGGTTGTCGTCATTGGGCTTGGTGGTCATGGTCGAATAGGTGTCGATGTCTTCACGGGCCGGGATGAAGCGCATGGTGAAGGCACGCCCGGCGAACGGTTTTACATCACGGGTCATGGCACGCAAGCCAACCAGCGCCGGCTGGCGGAAGCCACGCTTGAACAGTTGAGTGGTCAGCGAGCCGCTGCTGCACGTGGCGAGCTTGGCAAGCACTTCGTCGCTCACCTCGACCTGTTTGGCAGAGACACTCTCGTGGGCATCGGCGTAGTTATGGATGACGGACATTGTTGTAGGTTCTCCTCGCGGGTTCATCCGATGATCGGCCCAGGCGAAATCCCACAATGTGGGACACATAATCGCTTCAAGCCCTGCTGAGGCTGATTCTATGGCGGAAAATCCCGCTGAAAAGAGGCAGACTGTGCCCCTTGGCAACCGAGTTCCAAAGGGTGGGAAAACAATGAAAACGGGTGAAGGCACCGCAGCACTGGAAAAAGCCCTGGATGTGTTGCAGGCCATTGGCGCTACCGCTTCGGGCATCAGCCAGGCTGCACTGGCCGAGCAAGTACCGCTGCCGCGCACCACGCTGTACCGCATCATCGCCACCTTGGTGGAGCGCGGCATGATCCGCCGCGACCCGACCCGCAAGGTCTATCGCCTGGGCTTCAAGTACCTGGAGATGGTCCGTAACGCCTACCTGGAACCTGACCTGGTGGCGGCGGCCAGCGAAGAGCTGCGCGCGCTGCGCGACCTAACCGGGGAGACCTCGTACCTGGCGGTGCTCGATGGCAACCAGGTGTTATCGCTGGAGCGCTGCGAGGGCGCGCATACCCAACGCTCGGCGGCCAGCCTCGGCCAAGGCAAGCCGGTGTACTGCACGGGGCAAGGCAAGGCGATTTTGTCGGCGCTGCCTGCAGCCGCTCGCGATGAAATTCTCAAGGGGCTGGTTTTGGCACCGTTGACCCCTCTGACCATCACTGACCGCCGTCGGCTGCTGGCTGAGCTGCAGATCACCCAGACCCGCGGCTACGCCCTGGACGACGAGGAAATCCGCCTGGGTGTGCGCTGCGTCGCCGCACCGATCGTCGACAAGCAAGGCCAGGTGCGTGGCGCCCTGAGTGTCGCAGGGCCAGCCTACCGGCTGACCCTGGAACGCCTGACGCTGCTCGGCCCTGAACTGGCCGAGGCCGCACGCCGGGTAGGCGAGCAATTGCGCCCCGACAGCGCACCGCAAGCCGCGGGCGAACTCAGCGTGGTACCCGGGCCTTGGGCATTCCATGGCGCGTTTCCGCGCTGGCATGCGGGCCAGAAGCGCTTGTACTGGGCCGACACCCTGGCACCGGCGATCCACTGCTGGGACGGGCACACCAGCCGCCAGCTGACGCGCCTTGACCTGCCGGTACGCGGCATGGAGCTGCACCCCGACGGGCTGCTGGTGGCCCAGGCTGGCGGGTGGTCGTTGGTCGACTGGGAAGGCCATGAGCACCCGCGTCAGGACCTGCTCGGCAGCCGTCTGCTGGCGTTGGCCACGCACCCTTCGGGGGCCTTGTGGGCGTGCGCGAAGACTGCCAGTGGTTGCCTGATCGGCGAACTGAGTGCTGAGGGCGAGTTGCGCCATGGCTGGTCGTTACCGGAGCAAGTCAGTGCTTTCCGCTGGGACGCCAAGGGCTCAGCAGTATATGCACTGGCCCCGGAAGCCGGTGACATCCTGCTGCTGCAGCCGGGCAGCAGCAGCGTGCGCAGGCTCGCCTCGCTGCCACTGGGGGGTGGCCGGCTTGGCGGTTTGGCGCTGGACAGTGAAGGTGGGGTGTGGACCACCCAACTGGACGGTTGGAGCGTGGCACGCTTCGATGCCGACGGTAATCTGGACCGCATGATCGGCCTGCCGGTGCCGTGCCCTACAGACCTGTGCTTTGGCGGGGAAGCAGGCGCTACCTTGTTCATCACCAGTGCGCGGCAGGCCCTGAAGCTCGAAGCGTTGGGCAATGCACCGGACTCAGGATGCCTGCTGCAAATGCATACACGGGTTTGAGGGCCCTGCGGTTAACCTTTACGCGGCCTGACGACGCATGGTCAAAATGGCCGCACCGAAGCCAATGAAGGTCGTCCCCACCACCCGGCTCACCCAGCGCGAAAGGCTGGGCCGGGTCAACACGCCCTTGGCACGCGAGGCCAGCGCGGCGTACAGGGTCAGCGAAACGAGCGACAAGGCGACAAAGATCCCGGTCAGGATCAGGAACTGCGGCAGCAACGCTGCACCCTGATCGATGAACTGCGGGAACAGCGCCGTGAAGAACATGGTCGCCTTGGGGTTGGTCACCGCCGTCAGGAACGCCGATTTGTACAGTTTCATCGGCGTCGGGCGTTGCTTGGCCACCCCTGCCTCCGCCCCCGCCTCCAGCATCGGGCCTTTCTTCAACAACTGCCGTGCGCCGAGGTAGAACAGGTACGCGGCACCGATGATCTTGACCGCATTGAAAAGGACTTCAGAGCTGGCCAACAAGGCGCCCAGCCCGAGCATGGCCGCTGCCGACAGGCAGAACAGTCCCGAACCATTGCCCAGCGAGGACCAGACAGCGCTGCGCTGCCCGTGGGCCAGGCTATTGTTGATCGCCATCAGCGTTGCAGGGCCAGGGCTGGCGATGGCGATCGCAGCGACCAGGGTAAAGGCAAGAAGCGAGTGAGAATCCATTTTCCAGGCTCGATTTAACGTTCAGGGAGTTGAGTGTTGAGGCAACAGACAACGGTCAGTCGGTATTCTGCCGCTTCGCGTTCTTCTTGACGATGGCCTTCATCCGCGTGGCCGCGCGCTGCACGGTGGCCATTTTCTCAGGGCGCTTCATGCCGCGCCACTTGCGGATTTCTTCACGGGTGCGGCCACAGCTTACGCACAGCTCGCTGTTGAGCTGGCAAAGCGAGACGCAGGGGTTGTCGATGTCCTTGGCCATTACACGCTCAAGACCAACATTCAGGCCGGCATTTCAGCGCGCACACGTTCGGCGGCTTCTTCAAAGACTTTGCGAAGCTCTTCGGACTTGGCCTTGGTAATCGACTTGGCGGCCAACAGTTCCTCCACCACACGAACGCACTGTGCCTCGGCAGTTTTCAGTTGCTCACGGTCAGAGGCGTCGGCGATATCACCCAGATAAGGAGCAACGAGGTACACGTACCGGTCCTGCAGCTTGAGTGTTTCCAGGGCATCGAGGGCAGTCTGGAACCGTTGGGCAGCGGCAGGGCTCATGCTCAATTTATCGAAATGAATCAGGCTCACACGGTCAGTGGCCATTGACGAATCTCCGTTTCCTGATAAGGCCAGGCTCGCAGGCAGCGCCGCTTCTACGGTGCTCGGGAGTGCGGGCCAGGGTAATGCCCATCAGGGTACCAGAACGCGGGACAAATAGGGCCATCGCCCCCGGAACTAAAAGTATTAAACAGGTCGTTCAATGGATGCCCCACGGCGCATTCGGGACAGGAAGCGCTGTGACTCGCACAGGATAATCGGCCCGGCAAGACTCCCCCGCCGAGACCGTCATCGACCCCGGCAGCCCACAACAACAAGCCTGCACGCGCAGGTAAGCCACAAAGGGGCAACACCATTCATGGCAAAGGAACACATTACCGAAACGCTCGACCTTGGCGTGACGGACCCCTCGAAGACTGCAGAAGCGCGCCAGGACCGGCACCTCGAGGGCAAGATCGACTGGATCGTCTTTGGCATCACCAGCATCCTGGCCATCGGCTTCGTCATCTGGGGCTTCATCAGCCAGGCCAGCCTGGCCGCCAGCGCGTCCTCGGCACAATCCTGGGTCATTCTCAACTTTGGCTGGTTTTTCGTACTTACTTCGACCGTGTTCGTCATCTTCGTGCTGTGGCTGGCCGCCAGCCGCTACGGCAGAATTCCGCTAGGGCGTGATGGCGAAGCGCCAGAGTTCCGCACGGTTTCCTGGGTGGCCATGATGTTCAGCGCCGGTATGGGCATCGGCCTGATGTTCTTCGGCGTTGCCGAACCCTTGTCGCATTACGTGTCACCGCCTCCCGGGTCGACCACCGGGCAATCGAGCGAAGCCATGCAGGTGGCCATGGCCACCACCCTGTTCCACTGGACCCTGCACCCCTGGGCCATGTATGCCATCGTTGGCCTGGTGATCGCTTACGGCACCTTCCGACGCGGCCGCTCGCAGCTGATTTCCACCGCCTTCCGGCCCCTGATCGGTAAACACGCCAACGGCCCAATTGGCCGTGTGATCGACATGATGGCGATTTTCGCCACCTTGTTCGGCTCTGCCGCCTCGCTCGGCCTTGGCGCCCTGCAGATCGCCGGTGGCCTGGAGTACAACGGTTGGATCGAGAGCCCCGGCAAGCTGTTCTACATCTCGATCATCACCCTGCTGACCATCGCCTTCGTCACCTCTGCGGTCTCTGGCATCGGCAAAGGCATCCAGTGGCTGTCCAACACCAACATGGTGCTGGCGCTGGTGCTGGCAGTGTTTGTGTTCCTGGTTGGCCCGACGCTGTTGATGCTCAACCTGCTGCCCACCTCCATCGGCATCTACATCAAGATGCTGCCAGAGATGATGGCCCGCACCAACGCCAGCGGCGGTGAGCAGATGGACAGCTGGCTGGCCGGCTGGACGGTGTTCTACTGGGCTTGGTGGATCTCTTGGACGCCTTTCGTCGGCATGTTCATTGCCCGCATCAGCCGCGGCCGCACCATCCGCCAATTCGTCACCGGCGTGCTGCTGGTACCGAGCCTGGTCAGCCTGGTGTGGTTCACCATCTTCGGCGGTGCCGCCATCGACGCCCTGCGCGAAGGCAGCTTCGCACTGGTCAATGGCGCCGTGAACAGCAACCATGCCCTTTATCAGTTGCTGGACAGCTACCCGCTGGCCTCGGTGACCTCGGTGCTGGTGATGATCCTGGTGGGTATCTTCTTCGTCTCCGGTGCCGATGCCGCGTCTCTGGTCATGGGTACCCTGTCGGAGCACGGCACCACCACGCCATCACGGCGCACCGTGATCTTCTGGGGGGCGCTGACCGGCACGGTGGCGGCGATCATGCTGGCGATCGGCGACCCACGCGACCCCGGCGAAGCGCTTACCGGGCTGCAGAACCTGACCATCGTGGTGGCGCTACCCTTTGTCGTAGTGATGGTGCTGCTGTGCCTGGCGCTGTACCGCGACCTGCGCAAGGACCCGATGATGCTGCGCCACTTGCGTGGCACTGAGCTGATCGAAAAGGCCGTGCTGTATGGCGCGGTGAAACACGGCGAGGAGTTCTACATCGTGGTGCAGGAGAAGAAGTCTGCGAGCAAGCAGGCGCAACCCCTGGCCGACGCCGAGCTGAACGGATAACCCCTACGCTGCAACGACCCGGGGCCGCCAAGCGGGCCCGGGCCGCTTCAGTCACTCGTCGAGAAAACTGCCTTCGAACGGGTAATGGGTCAGCACTTCATACCCCGTCTCCGTCACCAGCAGCTGGTTCTCCAGTTTTATCCCGTCACGCCCTCCTACCTCCCCCACATAGGCCTCTACGCACAGCGCCATGCCAGGCTGCAGTTCCCCTTCGTAACCGTAGGCGTCGAAGTCTTCCGGGTAACGAATGCAGGGGTACTCGTCGCACAGCCCCACGCCATGGAACATCACCCCATAACGCTGGGCACGGCAGCTTTCCGGCAGACGATGCCCATTAGCGGTGAGCTCGGAGAAACGCACGCCAGGCTTGACCATGTCGGCGTTGACCTGGATGTGCTCATGGGCGATTCGATACAGGCGTTTTTGCTCGGCAGTCGGCTCAAGCCCGCCACACATCCAGCTGCGCGACATGTCGACGCAAAAGCCGTACACGCCGATCAGGTCGGTGTCGAACGACAGCAGGTCGCCGTCGCTCAGCACCCGTGGGCCGGACTCCTGATACCACGGGTTGGTACGCGGGCCGGAGCTGAGGATGCGGGTTTCGATCCACTCGCCGCCACGGCGGATATTACCGCTGTGCAACGCCGCCCAGACGTCGTTCTCGGTTACCCCGGCGCGCATGGCCTGGCGCATTTCAGCGATGGCAGCTTCACAGGAAGCCACCGCGCAGCGCATGGCGCGGATTTCATCGGGGCCCTTGATCAAACGCGCGAACTCGGTCACCGCCTGGCCGTCGTGCACCTGCACGCCCAAGGCGTCCAGGGCTCGCAGGCCGGCAACCTCGATGCGGTCCACGGCCAAGCGGCGGTTGTCGCCGGCATGGGTTCGCAGCAGTTCGTCGACCTGGGCACAAAAACGCCGGGCATGTTCGTCGGTACGCTCGCCCGTTTCGAAATAGAAGAACGACGCGCCACTGCGCAGCTCACGCACCAACGGCAGGTGTGCCGAGAGGTGGTCGCAGCCATGAAAATCCCACAGCACCACATGCCCGCTGGCAGCGACGAAACAGGCACGGGCGGGGTTGTGAGTGGTCCACAGCTGCATGTTGGTGCTGTCGGTGGCGTAGCGGATGTTCAACGGGTCGAATAGCAGAATGCCGCCGAGGTCGCGGGCCACGAGCTGCTCGCAGATGCGTTGCAGGCGGTACTCACGCATCGTCGCCAACTGCGGCACCTGCAGGCCGAGCGCGGCCCACTCGGCGAACGCCAAAGGGGTCGGGCCGATTTCGCTGCGGTCGTTGTCATCGACCGAGCCGTCGGCCCTGAGCGCGGCAGCACGCTGGCGCGACGGGTCGATACGGCGTGACTGGGCGGGGATCGAGAACGGCGAAGTCATCATGGTGCGAGGGCTTCCTTGATCGTAGTGTTGGAAGAATCACCCACCTGCAAGGTGGCGCCGCTAGTTGCTGGCTTGCACCGCTGTCGCTCGCGCGGCCTGCAGCCATTGATCAAACTGCTGACGATGCGCTGCAATCCACGCCTGGGCGTGGCGCTGAATGTCGCTCAGGTTCTTCTCGCCGTTCTGCATCTTGAAGTTCTGCGCGCTCTCGTCCGCCGCGCTGATCTGCACCAGCGACAGAAACTTCAGTGCCGCCGGGTTCTTGTCGGCGAACGCTCGGTTGAGTACCGCTTCGACCTTGTCCACCGCAAAGCCCAGGTTCTTGCCCTCGAACGTGGTATCGACGCTGTTGCCGCCGCCCGGCAAATCGGTGTTGGGCACTTGCAGCCACACCACGTCGCGCCCCTCCACCATCACCCCGGCCACCCACTGGGGTACCCAGGTGTAATAGAGCACCGGTTTGCCTTCCTTGAAGCGGGTGATGGTGTCGGCCATCAAGGCGAAATACGACCCCTGGTTGACGTGCACAGTCTTGTCCAGGTCATAGGCCTTCATGTGGTGGGCGATGACCAGTTCGCAGCCCCAGCCGGGGTTGCAACCGGTCAGATCGGCCTTGCCATCGCCGTCGGTGTCGAACAGCTTGGCCAGCTCGGGCTTCTTCAGGTCGGTGATGTACTTGATGTTGTATTGATCGGCGGTTTTCTTGTCGATCAGGTAGCCCTGCAACACGCCAGGCATGATATCGCCGGCCTTGACCATGTTCTGGTCGCCGCCGGCCTTCTCGTAGAAGCTGGCGTGCAGTTTGTCCCACAGGTTGACGCTGAAGTCGGCGTCGCCGTAACCGACTGCCAGAATCATCGTGGCGTATTCGGTTTCCTTGGGTTTCTGCACGTTGTAGCCCAATTCGCGCAGGCCCTGCATGGCGATTTCGCCGCGGAAGCGTTCTTCATCCACCGAAGGGAACGACGGGGTTATCTTCACCCCCTCCCCTGTCTTGTCGGTGGAGGCGCTGGCGCCCAGGCACGTCACAGAAAGCGCGATGGCACAAGCGCACTGAAGCAAACGACGGGTGAACGGGGACTCGTACATCTTCGCGTACCTTTTCGGGTTGTTGTCGAGGGTTGCGGCAGATAGAACGCGGTGTTTCAGGCGGCCTTGCGCTGCCCTTGTGGTTGCGCCGCGCCACACAGGCGCAGCACCAGGCCCACCGGGCCGGTGTGGTACCAGCGCAGGCTCGGGTCGGCATTGGTGCGCGCGCCCATGGCTTGGGTCAGGCGGTCGAGGAAGATCGCCAACAGCACCAGCCCCATGCCACCGACGGTGGCCAGGCCCATGTCCAGCCGGCCGATGCCGCGCAGCACCATCTGGCCCAGGCCGCCGACCGAGATCATCGAGGCGATCACCACCATCGACAGCGACAGCATCAGGGTCTGGTTGAGC